>JADZFK010000178.1 GCA_020849945.1 Pirellulales bacterium
GCTACCGAAGAGTAATCCACGGTGTGTCCATCATCTTGTGATGGCTCAACCCTGCCGAAGCGAATACCTTGTGGCGGTTCAGCCCCCGGCGGAGAGGCTGTGGTTTTGTTGGAAGGCGGGCAGGGGGTTTGGGTACAAGTGGTAGAAATAACCGGTGAAAACAGCGGCCAGGCGGCCGCCGCTAATTCAAAGGGACGTTCTATCACTAGCGCGGAGCCGGGGGCTGCTGAAGCGAATGAAGACGGATCGGCCCTGAGTTTGGGGTGGGGGCAATTGGTGAATGAGGGTGGTGTGGCTGTGTATCAGAGGGGGCGATTACGTGGGTATACTGGGGTTGCCAGTTCAGGGAAGGCGGTGGATCACGGTAAGGGGAAACACAACGGGAAGCCCGCGATTGGGAGTTGGTTTTGAATATTACTAGAATTACCAAGAGTTGGGTCTTCGTGGCAATCGGGGGCGCGATCGGGGCGATGGCAAACGACTCGGCCGTTGCGGCCAAGCCACTTGCCCAACTGTGCGCCGAGTTTCAGAACTTCGACCAGAACCAAGACGGCTCGCCGGAGATTCGCCAATTGAGCCGGATCGACGGCGTGGGCGGTTCAGGCCCACTTGTGGTGATGCTCGTCGAGGACCGCATACTCGAACCACTAAGCGGCTCGAGGCCGCTCGCGCCGTTTCTGCACCGTTGGGCCGAAGACGTGGCGACCGAAGGGTTCTCGGCCGAGATCGTGTCGGTTGCGCTTGGACGATCGAAGGTTCATCAAGATGGCCGATACGTGTTGGCGCTGCGCGAGCTGCTGCGGGCGGTACGTCGTGAGCGGGAGCTTTCGGGGGTTGTGTTGGTGGGTCACTTTCCCGATTCGCAATTGGTGCGGAAGTGCAATTGGTTTCGCGAGGGCGATGTAACGCTTCACCACAAGGAGCCAGAGCAAAAGGAGTACAAGGGAGTTCTCTACTTGTGGCATTCGCCGGAAGTGATCGCGGGTCGGGCCGATATTGTGCTTTCCGACTTGGACGGCCGGTGGGAAGAAGTGTACGTTCAGCCCAAGACGGCGATCACGCGGTTGGCGGCCGTGTTCGAGGGGAAGCCGACGGAACTGGGAGGCAAGGTGATTGATGTGGAGACAAGTCCGCTTCATTTCGAGGATTACTTTGGCATTAGCGACGGTAGCTATGAGATCGTGAGTGCGGGGCAGGAGGAGGCGAATGGGCCCACGGCGGCAGGGCAGGGCGGTGGCGGGGCCGACTCGCCGAGAAGCCTGGCGACGATTGTGCTGAAGCCGGAAGCGGCGAACTACGAGTGCGGAATTGCCGACTCGCGGCAGCCAAACATTTCGGCGCAGCCCGATATCATGGTATCGCGGCTGGATGCGCATGGGGTGGCGTATCGACCGGATACGGAGCTAACTGGCGAGGGAGGGGCGCGGCTGCTCGATCGGGAGGGCAAGCCGCAGGCGATTGAGCTTGCGAGCGGCTCGGGGAAGCGTCGAAAGCGTGGTTCCCAAGATTTGTGGAAGGCGGACCCGAAGTTCGAGCGGCAGTTGCTGGCCGAATATTTTGAGCGTAACCATGCGTATCGACGAGGGGAGGCCGAATTAGCATGGCGGCCCTCGTCGATTGCGTGCGAGTTGAGGTCGGGGTATCGGGTGATGTTGGCGGCGAGCGGCAAGTGGGAAGAAAACGATCTTTCGCGAGCCGACGTGCGAGGTAAGCCGACGCTGGCCCAGTTTGTGGATTGGATGCAGTACCCGGCCGTATTGCGGACCGTGCGAGCGCATTCCTACCCGCAGGGGAGCCAGTTTCAGAAGGCGGATGTTGGGCCGTTGGAGGCCAAGCTAGGCGGCCCGGCGTGGGCGTGGGTGAAGAAAGGGAATCGCCTCGAACCTTCGCTGGCGAAAGCGTGCGGCTCGGGGATGCTCAACTGGTACTTGCTCCACACGCTGTATGAAAATGGCCAGGTGGCGCCCGAGCCATGCTTCTACCAGCACGGAGGGTGCGACTCGATTACGCCTCCCGGTGCCGAGCGAGCCTACAATGATCCTGCGTACGGGCGGTATCAAGGCGCGGAATCGCTTATGTTATTCGGCAACGGGCTGGCGCTGATCGGCCGCTCGAAGGTGTTTTACGACGACCCGGCCGGTTTTGCGGAAACCTTGCGGGCGGGGAAGACGTTCGGTGAATCTTGGGCCAGGTACTTTCAGATCGAGGCGGAACGGCCCCTTTCGGATTTCGGCGGCGGCGACATCGGCCGCAAGCGCGCGTACTTTTGGAGCGTACTGGGCGATTGGACCCTTCGATTCAAGTCGAAAGTTGTTGAGGATGCGAAGACTTCCGGAGTTTCGGTAGATCTCGACGAGAAGTGACTGATGCCTGCCAACTCTCATCGTAGCCAGCAGAGCTTTCGCTTCTCTAAGAAGTTGCGATTGCTGAACGAGCGCGATTTTGAGCGGGTGTTCAAGGCTCGCACATCGGCGACAGCTCTGGGTTTTGTTCTGTACGGCGTGGCGAATGAGTTGGAACATCCTCGATTGGGGCTTGCCGTTTCGCGGAAGGTGGGTGGCGCCCCCGCGCGCAACCGTTGGAAGCGATTGCTGCGTGAAGCATTTCGGCTGGCTCAACATGAGCTTCCCGCGTTCGATTTCGTGTGCGTGCCTCGTTCGCCGGAGCCGCCCTCGGTTGGCGAGCTCGGGGCGGCAGTCATCGACTTGGCCGAGCGGATTCGACGTCGCCAAGAGGTGCCGGGCGGGGGAGCATGTCGTTCTTCGCGGCACGAGAAGACCC
>JADZFK010000179.1 GCA_020849945.1 Pirellulales bacterium
CGGGGGCTGTCTATCCGATGCCTGGTCACGCTCAACTAGTTCGACGAGCAGAGGAAGCGAGGACTTTCCCCTTCGGAGCCATCATCACCCCACTCGTTATCGTAACTCCAATCCGATATTGTCTGTTACGCTTGAAGTTTGAATTCACCCCTTGTCTGAACCGCTCCTCGATCGAAAAACAGGTTCTTAGACAACGCCTAACTCTCGCGATCGTACTCGTCGTAATCGGGGCGGTCGCGTTCGTGCCAAAGCGGCAAGCCGGAGCGAACACGCTCGGCCAGGATTTTGAGTTTGTCGTGAGTCCCCGGGATGGCCGAGGTGGCTTGGAACCGACTCGGATCCAGTTCCTCTGGTTCAAAGAACCAATCTCCATCTCGAATCGCGTCGATGACATTCCGTTTCATGGGGCTCCCCTTGCTTCATGAAAGGTGCGGACGGGCGGATGTTCGGGCGACCCCAAATATCCCGAATTCAGGCGTGTTGTCAAGAAAATAGTTGGGCGTACCCAAAATGAGCCGCGACCGCCAGCAGCCGGAGGCGGAAACTGGCAGTTTCACGGGCGCACAACCGCCGAGATCCATCGGCATCTGCCGCCAAGGTTGCATTC
The DNA here is from genome assembly GCA_020849945.1 of Pirellulales bacterium. GTDB lineage: Bacteria > Planctomycetota > Planctomycetia > Pirellulales > Lacipirellulaceae > JABDGM01. Next base: position 608 of record JADZFK010000179.1, read on the forward strand.
GGGTTCCCCGGTACGCTACCCCGTGCGACCGAAGCACACGAGGCACATGTCGTCGCTTTGGTCGAACCCATCGACGAACTTGCTGACATCTTCCAAAATGTGTTGACCAAAAACCTCGACGCTCACGGCGGGGCAAGCCAGTTGCTGTTTGAGCCGCTCGATGCCGTACAACTCGCGTTGGTTGTTCATGGCTTCGCTGAATCCATCGGTGAAGATGGTCAGAACTTCGCCCGGTTCAACCTTGTGGGTGAACGATTCATACTGGTAGCCTTCAGCGACTCCCAAGGGCAATCCCGCGGCTTCCTCGCCAATCTCGATAACGTTTCCATCGCCGCCGCGCAGCAGCGGAGCCATGTGGCCCGCGTTCACGATCGTCAGTTCGCTGGTGGTGGGATTGAGCACGGCGGCCAACATCGTGACAAAGCGATCGGACCAATCGTGGCGTGCAAAGCCCTCGTTGATTTGCTGAACGGCCATGGCGAGATCGGGTTCGCTGGCGAGCGAAAAACGTACGTCGGCAGAGAGCCGAGCCATCAGCAAGGCGGCCGGCACCCCCTTGCCCGCCACGTCACCAACAATCACCGCCACGCGCCCCCCCGGAAGCTGGACGTAATCGTAATAATCGCCACCGACTTGCCGGGCCGCCTGATAATAGTCGAAGAAGAAATAGCCGTTCACCTGCGGCGGGCCGCTCGGCAACAGCGAACGCTGCATCCGCCGCGCCAACTCCAAATCTCGCTGTAGTGCGCGTTGAGCCAGTACCTGCTCATGCATCTTCGCGTTGTCGATCGCAATCGCCGCCTGGCTCGCCACGCTGGCAAGCACTTCCAGGTCTTGATCGGTAAAACGAGCACGCTGATTGAGCGTATCGATTTGAATCACACCAACCGGCTGGCCATCAAGCCCGATCATCGGGGCGCAGATCATTGAGCGGATCGAAAAATCGGTGATGCTTTGCGCCATGCTAAAACGCTCGTCGCTCGTGGCATCGGCCGAAAGGATGGCCTTGCGCGACTTCATCGCCTCTTCGACGATCGTTCGACTGATTCGCATCCGCTCCTCGGAACCAGGACGGCGGGCCTTATCCGCCACAACCACCGGCGGCGACTCGGGTTTCGGCCGCATAACAACAAAGCCGCGATCGGCCTGCACAAATATCTTGAACAAACTTTCCAGCAGCTTGGGGAGAATCTCTTCCACCGAAAGGGTTTTCGCCAAACTGTTGGAAATCTCCATCAGAGCGGCCAGCTTCACTTCGGGCTTGGCCGAAAGCCCCCAACTCGCCGAACCGCCGCTCACGTCGAGCGTCGCCATGACATTCGTGCGGGCCGGCGTGGCAAGATCATCGACCAGTTCAACCGCTCGTGATTCTTCCAAATTACGCATCGGGTCGAGCATCCCGGTGCCGTGACCCGTGTAGAAACGAAACTCCTGGTCGCACACGAGGAGCCTGTCTCCCTCGCCCAATGGCGTTCGCTCGGTCACGCGGGTATCGTTGAGATACGTGCCATTGCGGCTTTGCAGGTCTTCCAAAAAGAAGTGGCCGCGCTCTTGCACGATGGCCGCATGACGGCGACTGACGGCCGGCACGTCCAGCGGAATTTCACAATCGGCACTGCGACCAAGCACGGTCCGATCGCCGTCGATCTCAAAACGCGTTCCCGGCGCAAACCCTTTAACTAACTCTAGAATTGCCATACGCGCCTGCCGCCCGACCCCTCTGACGCCAAACCAGGTTACCTGACGAAGAATCTGGCACCCACTTCAACTTGCGTCCGTTGCGAAACGGTCGATGATCCATGCAAACTCACCGAGAAGAACTGTATTCTAGGAGGCACCGTCTGCATTGGTCAACGGTTGGGCAGGGACTGTCAGGGCCGATCCGTTATTCACTTTGGGCCGAGAAGTAGGTGCCGCGAGCTGAGCGGCTCTTTCCGTGTAGTGGATACCGAGTAGGTCATTCCGTGTCCCGCTCGTCTCGCGGGACCTACTTTGAAATCCTTCGCAATCGAATAGCTGATCGGCCCTGGCCCCGGGGGACCGCCCTTGACCTGCGCCAAGTGGCGGCGTACCGTAGCGCAATGGGCGAGGCGTGCCCAGCAGATGCAAGCGGAGAAGCAATTCCGGCGGAACGTTCGCTTGCCAACCACAAGGGCCGATGCCAAGCCAAAGCACATTGGGAAGCATCTGCGTTCGATCTTGGGGAATAGTGTAACGGCAGCACGAAAGATTCTGACTCTTTTAGTCTAGGTTCAAATCCTAGTTCCCCAGCTTAGAAAACAAGGGGGTTCTGCAACTTACTTCGCCAGAATCTCCCCAATGGTACTCGGATTGGTACCTCGCTTTCCAACCGCCTCATATAAAACGTCGGCGGTCGCTTCGGCTTCCCTCCCCACGTAGAACTTCATCGTGGTGAATTCAACATTCAATTGCAACAAACCAGTTGAAGGTATTCGGGAATTGGAACCGCTTTCAGCCGCCGCCCGAACAAACTCAAGTAGCCAAAACGGTCTGCCCTTGGTAAAACACTAGGGTTGGCTCGTTCACCTTTGATCGTACTCACCACAGAGGGAGCTGGTTCTCGAGCGCGAAGAATTGCTCACGGTCCTTATTGATGACTGCGCTACCAATGAACCCTTACGGGTTGTTTAACCCGGAGCCAACGGCGACGGGATTCGAGGTTCTCCCTCGCCGCTGGCTCGGGGTTTAACGAACGATGGGTCTTTCGCTGCGCATGGATCAATATCCCGCGAACTGGAGGGAACGATGAACACAACTCAAGTCTGCGTTTCGGAAGAGGAGATTGCCCGCCGCGCTTACGAGATTTGGGAAGCGCGTGGTTGCCCGCCCGGCGATGGGACCGACAACTGGCAAGCCGCCGAGGCGGAACTATTGGCCGACCGGATTTGCCGGGGCGAGTCCACCCACTCGCGCCTCAGAGCTTGGTGGCGAAAGCTCAGCGGCCAACATGCGTGACAGCCTGTTGAAAAACGCCATCGTGGCGTTTTTCAACCTCGCCAAGCTCGGACGGGCACCGCGCGCAGCGTGGTCGGCTCCTCGCGGCTCGCAAAACAGCGACTTGGGTCGCTGTTTTGGCATGGCA
>JADZFK010000180.1 GCA_020849945.1 Pirellulales bacterium
GTTTGTTTCGCTTGGGGTGGCCTCGCACCGGCGGTATTCGGCGGAAGCTTTTGGTCTTGCTGGTGTTGACGGTGGTTCTCATCGCGGTGTTGCCGACGATCATCGCCAAGACGCCGCTCCGCAATCTGGTCCTCAACCAGGCGGTTCCCACGCGGTCGTTGCGGATTTCCGTTGGCGAGGCCTCGCTCGGCTGGTTCAGCGGGCCATCGCTGGGCCACGTGCAACTGACCGACCCCGCCGGCGTCTCGCTGCTCACCGCCGAATCGATCCGACTCGATCGCGCTCCGCTCAGCCTCGCACTCAACTCGCACGACCTTGGCCAACTGCGAATCGACCAACCCCAACTTTTCCTCAAGGTTCGCCCCGATGGCAGCAACCTGGAAGACCTGCTCCACGAAGTGTTGGCCGAGTTTGCCAGCCGAGCCGCGCCCACCGAGGAACCTGCCCCGCCGCGTGGCGCGCCGCTGGTCCTCGGCGTCCAACTTTCGAACGGCACGATTGTGATCGAAGACTTGGCCACGTCCCGCGTGTGGCGGCTTGATGGCCTCAACGCCCAACTCAACTCGCACGGCGGCGGCTGGAGCCTCGACTCGCTGACCGCGACCCTCGCGCTCGCCAACCCGAACGGCACGACCACCCCGGCGGGCCGCATCGGCCTCGCCGCCAAACCCAACGGCAACCGCATCGAGCTTGCTTTGCAGGCCGAGGCCCTTGCACTCGCCGCGGCCGAACCTTGGCTCCGCCGCTTCGCTCCCGGCAGCGAGCTTAGCGGCACCCTCTCTGGCAATGGCACCGCCAGTTGGAATGCCGACCCCACCCGCGTGAATCCCGAGCTTGCCTCCGCCGGTGCGATCACGATCGATTCGCTCGATGCCACCGCCCCCGCCTTGGCCGGCGACCGCTTGCGCCTCAATCGCGTCGAGCTACCCTGGAAACTCACTTCGCAAACAACCGGCCTTGTCATCGAACAACTCCAGCTCAACAGTGATATCGGGAAGATCGAACTCCGCGGTCAAATCGATCCTTCGACGGTTTCGCCGGTATCAGCCGCCGCTTCCGCGGGCACCGCCGAGTCGCCAGGGCGGCTGGGCGGCAACAGCGATGTGGAACTCCGCGGCGCCGTCGATCTCGCGCGCCTGGCAGCCATGCTTCCCCGCGCCATCCACCTTCGCCAAGACACCACACTCACCTCGGGCTCGATCCAACTCGTTGCCCACCTGCAACCCACCGCGGATGGCCAATCGCTCAGCGGCTCGTTGCAAACGGCCGACCTTGCCGCCAACAGTTCCGGAAAGCCGATTCGTTGGGAAGACCCCATCGCCGCAAACTTCGCGCTGCGAAACAGCCAAGGCATGCTTTCGCTCGATTCGCTCGATTGCGAGTCGAAGTTCCTTCGCGCGAAGGCTGCCGGTAATTTCCAAAAGTTCGCCGCCAACGCCACCTTCGATCTCGGAAGCCTGGCCCGGCAACTCGAACAGTTCCTCGATCTGAGCGGCGTTCAAATGGTCGGCGGCGGCACGGCGCAACTCCATTGGCATCTGGCCCAAGGCAACCAATTTCAGGCGACGGCCACCAGCGAACTCGCGCACATCCATGTGGCGCTCGGTCCCGAGGCCGCCTGGGACGAACCCCAACTCAACCTTCAGCTCGAAGCCACAGGCTCGCTTGATCCTGGCACTCAACAGCCGACGCACCTGGCGACCGCGCAGCTTCAGGTTAACGGCCAAGGCGACCTCCTCGATGCTCGCCTCACCAGCCCCGTGGCCCTCAAGCAATCCGATGCCGCTTGGCCGCTCGCGCTTCGCGCCACGGGCAGCATTGCTCGATGGCTCGCGCGGGCCCGCCCCTGGTTTACGCCAGGTGAATGGAAGATCGACGGCACGAGCGAATTGGTGGCGACTCTTCGCGTTTCGAGCCATGCGATTGTGATTTCCGAGGCCCGCGGGGCGATCAGCAACCTGCGGGCCGATGGCCCAGGTTGGAACATCTCCGAGCCACGCGTCGAATTCACGGGCGATGCCCAATGGAATGGCGGCTCGGGCGAGATCGCCTCGGGGAGCGCGCAGTTGGTTTCCAGTTCGTTCTCGTTGGCCTCGAAAGGCGTCCGTTACGTACCCAGCCCACCCGGCACCCACGGCATCAGCCAACTCGGCGGCGCGGCCGCCTTCCGCGCCGACCTGGCCCGCGTCGCCGCTTGGCAGGCACCGGTGATCGCGTCTACGAAATACACCCCCGCGGGTGAAGTCACCGGCAATCTCCGTTTCGCCCAACAAGGCGACCGCGTTTCGGGCGAGCTTGCCGCCACCGCCAACAATCTCCTGCTCAGGGCAACCACCAACAGCCCTTCGACACCTGTCACCCAAACCATCTGGCAGGAACCTCAGCTCACGCTTCGCGGCATCACCAACTACGATGCCACGGCCGACCGCCTTTCGCTCGAACAGTTTCAGGTGCAATCGAACACGTTGCAGGCGAACATCGTCGGCGCGATCGACCACCTGACCACCGTTGCCGAATGCACGCTGAGCGGTGCGGCCAACTACGATCTTGCCCAACTTTCGCCTTTGTTGCGCCCCTATGTGGGCGAAGGGGTTCAACTTGTCGGCCGCGAACAAGCCCGCTTCGCTGTTGCGGGCAAACTGGGTGCTGAAGAGGGAACCCCCGCGCAGCTGACGAGTTTGTCGAACGCGCCCTACCGCGCGGATTCCGCCGCGAACGCTTCCGCCGCTGCCCTGCAAGCGAAAGGAATCAATAGCCCGCATTGGTCGCGGCGGATCCGGGCCAATGTTGAGCTGCCTTGGAGCGGCGCAAGTGTTTACGGCCTGCCGATCGGTCCAGGCAAACTCACGCTTGCCGTGGCCGAGGGGTCGCTGCAAGTCGCGCCGCTCGCACTTCCGGTCGAACAAGGGCACCTGAATGTTGCTCCTCGTGTGCGGTTCGATCCGCCCCCGTCTGAACTCACGATGCCGGCCGGCTCCGTCATTACGAACGTTCGCATCTCTCCGGAGGTGAGCGACGCCATGCTGAAGTTTATGGCCCCGGTGCTGGCCGGCGCTACCCGCAGCGAAGGCGAATTTTCGATGCACCTCGACGGCCTCCGCATGCCGCTGGAAAACTCGAAGCTGACCGACGCCGCTGGAAAACTCACCGTCCACCAGGTGCGCGTTACGCCTGGTCCGATGATTCAACCGTGGGTCGAACTTGCTCGGCAGGTCGAAGCGATTGCGAAGCGCCGCGACCCCGCCGCGCTCGCTAGCCGCCCCCCGACCACACTTCTTGCGATCCGCGATCAACAGGTCAACTTCCGCGTCGTCAACGGCCGCGTGTATCACGAAACGATGGAATTCCAAGTTGGCGATGTCGTCCTCCAAACCCAAGGCTCTGTCGGGCTGGATGAAACGATCGCCTTCAATCTGCTCATCCCCATCCAAGACAAGTGGATTGAAAAAGAGCCGCTCCTTGCCGGCCTCCGGGGGCAATCGCTTCAAGTTCCGATCTCCGGCACCTTGCAACATCCGCAAATGGACCAGCGGGCCGTCGCAAACCTTTCCAGCCAACTCATCCAAAACGCGGCTGGGCAGGCGGTCGGAAACGAAATCAACAAAGCGCTCGATAAACTTCTCAAGCCCCGAAAGTAACCGGGGTTGCCTGGGGATGGGGCATGATGTGGTGGCGATGGGCATGGGTTATTGCGCCTATTGCTTCTCTGGCGGAAGTAGATTTTTGGTTGCAAAAAGATTTGGAATTTGCTCCGGCGGATGGACGAAATCGGCCAAAAACGCCGGGACATTCCAGTCGGGCGTGTTGCAAAAATCGGGGATTTCTATCTCGGGCGGCACATCGATCTCGGGGGGCATGAGTGTGGGAGAGGGTGTGGGAATGGGTGTGGGTGTGGCCGGTCGTTTGTCGGGAACGGGGGCTGTGGGCGGTTGGGGCACGGTTGGGGCGAAGGGGGCGGATTGGGAATCGGGAGCCAAGTTGGAAGCGGGTGGGGAGGAAGGGATCGGACTCGGCGGCGGTAATTGCCCGGAGATGGGGGAAAAATTGGAGGAGGGGCGGACGGCCGACTCGATGGCTGCGGTGGCGCGTTTTTTGAGGCGAAAGTTCTGGGAGGGAGAGAGTGCTTCGTCGTCGATGGCGGCGTGGATTTGATTGATCAGCGCCTGCGCCTTTTGCTTGCGAAACTCGTTGGCGGGTCGGCGGGCAAAGCGATCGGGGCAGGTTCGTTCGAGCATCCAGGCGGCAGCCCGCCAGTGGGTGCTTGCCGCTATTCGCATGGCGCGGAGGGGTTCCAGTTGGGCATCGAGTTGTGCCTGGCGGAGCGACTTCTCGAACGGTTCATTTTGGTGGCGTTCGCGGTGGATCGTACTGGCGGCACAGCCGACGTAGCGGGCGGCGTCGGCGACGCTGCATCCGGCCGTCACGAGGGCGACGATTTCGCGTCGTTTGACTTCATCGAGGTGGCGTGGGCGACCGCGTTGAGCGGTGGTGGCAGAGGTGGTGGCAGAGGTGGTGGCAGAGGTGGTGGTGTTCGACATGGGAGTGGCGCGCTGGGGGTGATGTGTTCATACGTATATCAACCGAGGGGGCAGCCTAGCATAGGTTGTGGCCCAAAAGCAACAAAAAACTTTGGGGGTTGGAAAGGAATGCGCGGCGGGAGGGAGGGGAGAAGTGAAGAGGGGGAGGGGGAGAGAAGGGGGGGAGGGGGAGGGAGAGAAGGGGAGAGGGGGGCCTGGTCGCTGAAGCGACCGCGCCGGCGCCGAGGGCGACAAGGGTTCGCAGATGCCGTTGTTTGGCCGGCTTACGCTTCGACCAAGTCGCAGGCGGCCCAGCAGGTGGGGTCTTCTTGGAATGGGAAGCCCGCACCGGTGGCGAAGGTTTGCAGGCCGAGTTCGCGGTCGTAAACGGCGTAGGTGAAGCCGATCTGGCGGTACTGGTGGGGATCGAAGCCGCCGAGAGCCACGGCGGGCACGAAGGCCGAGAGGGCGTAACCCGACTTGTTGACCTTGGCGGCTACTTGCAATTCGCGTGGGCGGATGGGTCGGGCATTCTCTCGGGCGCGGTTGATGAGGAGCTGGTCGGCCACGGGCGCGGTTGCGTTCGGGGCGGCGCCGGCCGGCAGGAACGCGTAGCGGTGACAGTATCGGCTCGCGCGGTGAATGTTGAACGTGGCTCGTGTATCGATCCACACTTGCAAGCCGTCGCTGTCTTCGAGCCGCCCTTCGCGGCACCACACGGGCTGCTTCTTGCCCGCGACGAACACATTGAAGATGAGGCCGTGGATACTCCAGGCGGCACGAACTTCGGCAAAATGCGGTTCGCGTTCGAAGCTACCGGCATCCAACTCGGCCAGGTTCGGCAGGCGGCACGACTCGGGCAGCTCCACGCCACTGGCCTTCCACTCGGCCGCATGATGCAGCAGCGGCACGGCAAAGCGGAACAAGAACCGCGGGGCAAGGAGCGTGTTGGGTTGAGCTTCGGACATACGGAACGCGAGGTTGTTTTGGGCAAAGCCGCGAGCGGCGGATCGGGGTTGAATTCGTGGTGGATGAATTGAACTGTTTATACAGCGAGCGGGGATTGGCTTTGAAGTGAATCGAGGTGAACGTGGAGGAAGGCGGCGACGTTGTCGGCGTGGAGTTCATCGGAAGTGATGAAGCGGAGCTTGACCTGATCGCCGTTTTCGCTTTCTGTATCAAGCGAACGATCGGCGCCGATTTCGGCGACGCTGCCGAGTTGGAACGCGCCTTTGGGGCCGTTGAGCACGAGGTCGATGCCCGCGAGCCGCTTGGTGTGGACGGTGGCCCACGGTTTGCGCACGCCGGGCACCATCAGGTACACCACGTTTTGGTTGTTCCACAAGAACTGGCCGTCGGGGACGATTTCGGCGAGCAGTTCGAGCAGTTCTTCGAGCACCTCGGGCTTCCAAGCTGTTTTTTTTCCGGGCGGGAAACCTTTCCGCGAGAGGTGCCATTTTTGGCCGAGCACCTTCCAAGGCATGATGTCTTCGGGCTTGGTTTCGGCGCGTTCGGAGAATTTGCGGAAACCGGCGATGGCGCGATCCACAAACGACCAGAACTCGGGCGTATCGATTTCCTTCCACGAGTGGGCATCGATCTGCACTTCCTGCCACGGGCCACGAAGCGTTTTGCACTTTACGCGTGGGCCACGACCGTAGGCCTCGATATCGTCGAGGTCGTTAAGGGGTTTGAGCGCTAGTTCGGCCACGAGCGTATCGCGCTCGAACGTTTTCTTGGCCGTGCGGAACTTGAGTTTTAATAGCCAGCGCTCGCCCGTGATGGCGTGGAAGAACCAACCATCGCACTTGCGTGTGCCGGTGATCTCGACGATCGAGCGGTGGTTCCAATTCGTGGGCGCGAATTCGCCTTGATTGTGGATGCGCTGTTCGATCTCATCCAGGATGCGGCCGTCCCACATGCAGGCTCGGCCATCGCGGGCCACGCGGTTGCGCGTGTGCCAGGCCCGGCCATCGACCTCCCACGGCATGCGGGCATCGCGGCCAACCTCTTCGATGTCGAGGTCAAGGGGGGCGGCCGCTTTCACCTTTGCCGGGTCGTAGGGCTTGCGTTCGACGTAAGGCCCGGCCGCCAACACGGGCGCAAGTGCAAGGGCGGTGTGGGATGCAATTTGGGATTTCGGATTTTGGATTGGGGATTTGGCTATGCGTACCTTGCTGTTTGCGCGAGCCTTTTCAATCCGCGATCCGCGATCCGCAGTCCGCAATGCTTCGACGAATTGCTCGGGCGTGCCGCAGGCGACCACTTGGCCGCCGGCGGTACCGGCCTCGGGGCCGAGGTCGATGATCCAGTCGGCCGTTTTGATCACGTCCAGGTTGTGTTCGATGACGATGACCGTGTTGCCCAGGTCGACGAGGCGATTGAGCACGGTGAGCAGTTTGGCGAGGTCATCGAAGTGGAGGCCGGTCGTGGGTTCATCGAGCAGGTAGAGGGTTTGGCCGGTATCGGGGCGGGCAAGTTCGGCGGCCAGTTTCACGCGTTGCGCTTCGCCGCCCGAAAGCGTGGGCGCGCTTTGGCCGAGCGTGAGGTAATCGAGCCCCACGTCGCAAAGCGTTTGCAAGATGCGGCGGATTTTCGGAATGTTGGCGAAGAGTTCGACCGCCTGGGCGCACGTTAGGTTGAGAACATCAACGATGCTCTTTCCGCGGTAGAGCACTTCGAGCACGTCGGGGTTGTAGCGTTGGCCGCGGCACGATTCGCAATCGACCCAGATATCGGGCAGGAAGTGCATTTGGATGCACGTTTGGCCGTTCCCTTCGCAGGCTTCGCACCGGCCGCCCGGCACGTTAAAGCTGAACATGCGGGCGGTGTACCCGCGGAGCTTCGACTCGGGAAGTTGCGCGAACAACTGGCGGATCAACTCGAACGCGCCTGTGAACGTGGCCGGGTTCGAGCTAGGCGTATTGCCGAGCGGCTGCTGATCGACGCGGATCACTTTGTTGATGTGCTCGATGCCGCGGATTTCGTCGCAGGCGCCGGGCACCGTGCTCGCGCGGTGAAGTGTTTTGGCGAGGTGGTTGTAGAGGATATCCTCGACGAGCGAACTTTTGCCGCTGCCGCTGACACCGGTGACGGCCGTCAGTGTGCCGAGCGGAAACGCGACGTTGATGTTTTTGAGATTGTTGTGGCGCGCGCCGAGGACTTCCAAGGATGCGGGATGCGGGAAGCGGGGTGCGGGGGACAAGTTGCTTGGACGGCTGGGCTTGGTTGTATTTCCCTGCCCCCCGCCCCCTGTATCCTGCATCCTCCGATTCTTCGGTACCGCGATCGCTTTCTTGCCGCTGAGGTAGGGGCCGGTGACACTGTCGTGTTTGCGGGCGACATCGGCGGGTGGTCCGCTGGCGACGATTTGGCCGCCGAGCCGGCCCGCGCCGGGGCCGAAGTCGAACAAGCCATCGGCCCCCGCCACCACTTCGCGGTCGTGCTCGACGACGATGAGCGTGTTGCCGAGGTCGCGTAGTTTTTTGAGTGCGGCAATGAGGCGGGCGTTATCGCGTGGGTGGAGGCCGATCGTCGGTTCGTCGAGCACATACAGTACGCCGCACAGGCCGCTGCCCACCTGGCTGGCGAGGCGGATGCGTTGGGCCTCGCCGCCCGAAAGCGTGGGGGCCGCGCGACCCAGCGTGAGATAGTTCAGCCCCACATCCACCAGGAACGTCAGCCGATTCTCGACCTCGCGGATTAACTCGCCGGCCACCTTCTTTTCGTTGGCCGCGAGCTTCCATTTCTTCACCTGTGCGAGCAGTTCGCCCAGTGGAGTGCGGCCGATTTGGTCGAGCGTGCGATCGCGGAAGCGGACGGCCGCCGCGTCGTCGCGCAGGCGGCTGCCGCCACACTCGCTGCAATCGATCTCGCCGATGAACTGGTCCAGCAGCGTTCGCAATCGCGGCGACAGCTTCGAGGCTTCTTCGAGCGCGGGGTAAAGGCCTTTGAATTGGAAGCGGAAGTGGAGAGGCGTGGCGGTACCGCGCTCCGCTGCGCCGAGCCTCCGCGTCATGGCTAAACGTTCTTTCCCGCCGTTTAGCCGCGACGCGCTAGCGGAGCGCGAGTCGGAAACGACCTCGATCCATTCCGCGCCGGTTCCGAACAACACGGTTCTTCGCTGCCGGGGCGAAAGGTCGTTGTAGGGCACGTCGATCGGCACGCCGGTGTGGGCACTCAAAGCGGCGAGCATCGCCTGCGACATGGGCAGGCTGACATCGGGCCACACGAGCAGCGCGCCTTGGGCAAGCGAGAGGTTCGCATCGCGCAGCAGTGCCGCGGGGTTTGCGCCGGTTTGCGTGCCGAGGCCTTCACATGCCGGGCACCAGCCCAGAGCGCTGTTGAACGAAAAATTGTGGGGGTTGAGCGTATCGAAGCTGCGGCCACACTCTTCGCAAGCCAGGTGCTGGCTATGAACCCGCACGGGCCAGCGAGCCTCGGGAAGTTCGTCGCTCACATGCGCAACGCACACGACGCCCTTACCCAGTGCGAGCGCGTTTTCAACACTGCCGGCGATCCGCGAGCGGGCGTCGGGCCGCACGGTGATGCGGTCCACGATTACTTCCACGTCGTGCTTGCGTCGGCGATCGATCGTGGGCACGTTATCCAGCTCATGGGTTTCGCCGTCGATACGCACGCGCACGTACCCGGCACCGCGAAGCGATTCCCACAGCGTCGCGTACTCTTCGCCCACTTGCACCTCGACCGGCGCCATGAGGTAGAGCTTCGTTCCCGACGGTTCTTCGAGCAGCTTATCGACGATTTGATCGGAAGTTTGCGTGCCGACGGGGATATCGCACTCGGGGCAGTGGGGCTGGCCCAGCCGAGCGAACAGGATGCGGAAGTAATCGTAGATTTCGGTGACGGTGCCGACGGTGGATCGCGGCGTGTGGCCCGCGTTGCGCTGCTCGATGGCGATGGCCGGCGATAGGCCGTCGATGTGATCGACCTGCGGTTTCTGCAACTGGCCGACAAACTGCCGGGCGTAGGAACTGAGGCTTTCAACATATCGCCGCTGGCCTTCGGCATAGATCGTGTCCATGGCGAGCGACGTTTTGCCGGAACCGCTGGGTCCGCAGAAGACGGTCATTTGGTCGCGCGGGATTTTGAGGTCAAGATCGCGGAGGTTGTGTTGCCGCGCGCCGCGGACGGTGATGTGGGTGGCTTCCTTGGCATGGCCGTTCGTGTTGGCGGCACGTTTCGCGGAACCCCCGGCGGAGCCGGGGGCTGGCTTGGGCATTTTGATTCCGAGCAGCGGGGCGAGGGCCTGGCCCGTGAACGATTCGGGGTTGGCGGCCACTTGTTCGGGCGTGCCGCAAGCCACGATGCGACCGCCCCCCGCGCCGCCATCGGGGCCGATATCGATGACCCAGTCGGCCGTCTTCACCACGTCCTGGTTGTGTTCCACCACGAGCACCGTATTTCCGACATCCACAAACCCGTGCAGCACTTTGAGCAGCAGTTCGATATCGGCAAAGTGCAGGCCAGTCGTCGGCTCATCGAGCAGGTAGAGCGTGCGGCCGGTCGATTTTTTCACCAGTTCGCGGGCCAGCTTGATCCGCTGCGCTTCGCCGCCGGAAAGCGTGGGCGAGGGCTGGCCGATCTTGATGTAATCCAGCCCCACGTCGTGCAGCGTTTGTAATTTGTGGTGAATCTGCGGAATGTTCTCGAAGTGGGTGAGGGCTTCCTGCACGTCCATTTCGAGTACCTGCGAAATGCTCTTTTCGCGGTACATGACCTGCAGCGTTTCGCGGTTGAAGCGATGGCCGCCACACACGGCGCATGTGACCCACACGTCGGCCAGAAAATCCATTTCGAGCCGGTTCGAGCCGTTGCCGTCGCACGCTTCGCACCTGCCGCCCGAAACGTTGAAGCTGAAGCGGCCCGGCTTGTAGCCGCGGCGTTTCGACTCGGGAAGCCGCGTGTAGAGATTGCGGATGTCGTCGAACAGTTTGATGTACGTGCCCGGGTTCGAACGGGGTGTGCGGCCGATGGGCGATTGGTCGATAACGATCAGCTTATCGAGCTGGTCGACGCCTTCGATTCGGTCGTGCGGGCCGGGCAGGCCTTTGCCGCCCATCAGGTCGCGCATCAATGCTTCGGCAATGATGTCGTTGACGAGCGAACTCTTGCCCGATCCGCTCGCCCCGGTCACGCACACGAACGCGCCGAGCGGAATCTCGACATCGATGTTCTTGAGATTGTTGTGGCGCGCGCCGATGACCTTTAAGGATGCGGGAGGCGGGGGGCAGGGGGCGGGGGAAGCCTCCTGTGCTTTCTTGCCCTTCAGTGGCCCGCCGTTAATCGCCTTACCCTTGAGTGGCTTACCCTTGGTTCTTTGTCCCTGCTCCTCGCATCCCGCATGGTGCATCCTCCGCTGCCGCGGCACTTCGATCTTGCGGTTCCCGGCAAGAAACGCCCCGGTGACCGAGCGAGATATCTTGGCAATCTCTTTCGCCGTGCCGGTGGCCACCACTTCGCCGCCGCGGACGCCGGGGCCGGGGCCAAAATCAATCAGGTGGTCGGCCGCCCGCATCGTGTCTTCATCGTGCTCGACCACCACGACCGTGTTGCCCAGGTCGCGTAGTTCGCACAACGTATCGAGCAGGCGTTGGTTATCGCGTGGGTGGAGGCCGATGGAAGGTTCATCCAAAATGTAGAGCACCCCCACCAGGCCGCAACCAATTTGGCCGGCGAGCCGAATGCGTTGCGATTCGCCGCCCGAAAGTGTGGGAGCCGTGCGGCCGAGCGTGAGATACTCTAGCCCCACGTTCTGCAAAAAACCGAGTCGGCCGCGAATTTCCTTGAGCACCTCGGCCGCGATGATGGCTTCGTTCCCTTCGAGCCGCAACTCGCTGAAGAACTCGACCGCCTCGGAAACCGCCAGATTGCAAACCTCGGGAAGCGATCGGGCGGGCCGCTCGACGAACCGCGGGCTTCGCGATTCGACCAACACCGCGCGGGCCTGCGGGTTGAGCCGCCCGCCCGAGCACTCGGGGCACGGGATTTGGCTCATGTACTGTTCGAACTTGCGAATTTGCGGTTCGCTGCGGCTGGTGCGGTACTTGTCGAGCAGTTCGGCGATGATGCCGTTGTAGAGCCCTCCATATTTTTGGCCCGATCGACCCGCCCGCCACGTGAACGTGATGTGCTCCTCGCCGGTGCCCCACAGCCACAGGTCGCGCAGCTTGGGGGCCAGTTCGCGCCACGGCGTTTCGAGCAGCATGCCTTCGGCCAGCGCGAGCTTGCGTTCCATCGTATCGGCCACGCCGCGAAAGATGTGCCGCTTCCAGCGGCCCAAATCTTTCCACGAACCCACCAGCTCGATGCACCCTTGCACGAACGACTTGCCGTCATCGGCGACCAGCTTGTTCGGGTCGAAGTTGAAAAACTCGCCCAAGCCGTCGCATGTTTGGCACATCCCCTGCGGGCTGTTGAAGCTAAACAGTTGTGGCGTAGGTTCTTCAAAACTGATACCACACTCGGTACAGGCGAAGTGCGATGAAAGAACAAGGTCGCCCGGTTGGGCCGATCCGCGACGTTTGGAATTGCGGATTGCGGATTGCGGATTGCGGATTGAAGACGGCGTATTCTCCGAGTCATCGCCATCGGAGTCCGAAATCCGCAATCCGAAATCCGATATTGACTCCTCTCGCTCCTCACTCCTCGCTCCTCGCTCCTCACGCCCTTCCGTGGCAACGATGATGCTTCCCTTCGCCACGGCCAGCGCGCTATCGACCGCCTCGGCCAATCGCGGCCGCACGTTCGGCCCGGCCTTCAGCCGATCGATGACCACTTCGATGTTGTGCCGCATTTGGCGATCGAGCGCGAGGTCGTCGCTGAGCGACACGATGCGGCCATCCACCCGTGCCCGCACGAAACCTTGCTTCCGCAGGTCCTCGAACAGGTCTTTGTACTCGCCCTTCTGCCCGCGCACGACCGGGGCCAACACGGCGTACTGCGTACCGGGCGGCAGCGCAAGAATGCGGGCAAGAATCTGCTCGCGGGTTTGCGCGGTGATCGGCCTCTGGCACTGCGGGCAATGCCCTCGTCCCACACGGGCGTACAACACGCGTAGGAAATCGTAAATCTCGGTGATCGTGCCGACCGTCGAACGCGGGTTCGTGCCCGACGATTTCTGCGAGATCGAAATCGAGGGGCTTAGCCCGCTGATGTGATCGACTTCGGGCTTCGGCATCTGCCCCAAGAATTGGCGCGCGAACGTCGAAAGGCTTTCCACATACCGCCGTTGCCCCTCGGCGTACAGCGTATCGAAGGCCAACGAACTTTTGCCCGAGCCTGAAACGCCGGTAAGGCAAATGAGCTTGTTCCGCGGCAGCACGACATCCACGCTGCGCAGGTTATGCTCGCGGGCACCTTTGATGATGATATCGGAAGCGGGCATCAGTGCATCTGCGGGGGGAGGTGTCCGTCCTGGTCGCGCCAACCGATAGTCTCGACCGATCATACGACGCACAAGCCGGTCATTCTAAAACACGAACCCGAAAGCGAAAAGGGTGGCATTTTCTCGGCAGGGCCGATCAGTTTTTCATGCTCGGGAAAGTGAGGACTCACCAACCCGAAGCGTCAGCGAGGGAATGTGTGCTTTTCCCATCGCTAACACTTCGGGCCGGTAACCAATGCGTTCGCCCAGTTTGAATTACGGATCGGCCCTGTTTTCTCGGGGCAATCGAGCCGATAGCACGCATGGCGAAATCTCCAGATTCCCCGTTGAACCTGCCATCTGAAGGAGAAAAGCGGCAAAACAAATAGCCGATCCGCTTCGGGTCGGACGAACATCGCGTAGCCATTCATAGAATGGAGCGGCATCCGGTTCCCGGCCAAGATGGCCGGGCTATGTAAAGTTCGTCGGGGCTACGAGTTCGCCTTGCCTTCGGGCGGGAAGTAGCGGAACTGGCCCGGCTGCGCGTCGAACAATTCCATCGCACGGCGAACGAAGGGTTGCTCGGCGACTTCCGCCTGCTGTTCGCGGCGAGTCTTTCTAGGGGCGGGTGCTTCGACTTGCGGCGCACCACCACTGACCATCGCCTGCTGATACTGCTGGTACTGCGCCAGCACAGAAATCGCCGGCGCGGCAGGTTCCTCGGGCGGGGCCACGCTGGGTTGCCTCGCTGCCGCGCCATTCGTGCTTGCGCCGCCCGAACTACGGGATGGGGGTTGTGCAGGCGATCCGGGCGCCAGAACGGCCGGAGCCAAAGCACCGAACGGTGCGGTCGGGGCAACCGGCGATTCCGCAACCACGGGCGATGGAGATAGTGGAGGCGGCGGAGCACTTGACGCGGCGCGTGTTGCCAAGGTTGGCGGTGTTGGCAGAGTCGGCGATGTTACCGGTGTAGGCGGTGTAAGCGGTGTTGGCGAAGCGGCGCGCGGCGGCTCGTTAGCCAGCATCGAAGCCACCGCGCTGGCCAAGCCACCTGCCGCCGATGGGCTTACGTCGGTCGAATCATCGTTTTTTTTTGACGCCTCGGCGGCGGGCCTGCCGCCCGTCGGCGGCGCCGCCCCGCGTGGCACCGCGGCTTCGCCCCGAAGTTCAGCGACGAGCGCGGCCAAGTCTTCCAGTTCGCCCAATTGGCAGATACGCACCACCGCCATTTCCACGAGCGTTCGGCCGTGCATGCTCACCCGCATGCGGGCCGACGTGTGATCGAGCACCTGGCCGATGGCCAGCACCGTGGCAAGCCCCAACCGCTGGCCAATTTCAGCTACCTCGCCCGCTTGCGAGGGAAGCGCGTAAAGCATCGCTTCCGGCGGGCAACCGACCGTCATCGCCATCACATCGCGGAAGTAGCCGACCAGTTGATCGAGTAGCAGGCCCGGCTCGACGCCACCCAAAATCATGGCGTCCAACTCGGCCAGCGCGGCGGGCGCATCGCAATTTGCCAAATGACGCACCAAACCGCCAAGCCGCTCGGCGGGGGCGGTGCCCAGCAGGTTGTTGACATCGGCGGCCGTGATCCGCTCGCCGCCAATCGCGAGCAGTTGTTCGAGCAGCGATTGGCTATCGCGCATCGAACCGGCCGCTCGGCAGGCGAGTATCTGCAGGGCGTCGGCATCGACGGCCACCCCCTCGGCCGCCGCAATTTGGGCCAAACGTTCTTGGATCGAAGCCGCGCTGATCCCCGCAAAATCGAACCGCTGGCAGCGCGAAAGGATCGTGATCGGTATCTTTTGCGGCTCGGTCGTGGCGAAGATAAACTTCACATGCTCGGGCGGCTCTTCGAGCGTTTTGAGCAGCGCGTTAAACGCCTCTTTCGTCAGCATGTGAACTTCGTCGATGATATAAATTTTGTAGCGGACGCGGCTGGGCCGGACGGCCACGTTTTGGCGAAGCTGGCGGATTTCATCGATGCCGCGGTTGCTGGCACCGTCGATTTCGAGCACGTCCACATCGTCACCGGAAGTCACGCGGCGGCACACGTCGCACTCGTTGCACGGCGCGGGCGTGGGGCCTTGCACGCAGTTCAGGGCCTTGGCCAATATGCGGGCCGCCGAGGTCTTGCCTACCCCGCGAGCCCCGGTGAAAAGATAGGCATGTCCCACCCGGTCGCTGGCAATGGCTTGCTGCAACGCCCGCGCCGCATGCTCCTGCCCCACCAACTCATCAAACGACTGCGGCCGATAACGCCTCGCAATGACCGTGTAACGCCCCATCGAGGGAGTCGGCTTGGTCTCCGGAGGTGTCGTTGGTTCGGACATGCGCAGATCCGATGAAACTACGTCTGCCTGGGCAGCTCCGCAGTTAATCGTGCAATTTGAAAATACGAAAAAAGAAAAATGCAAATTGGAGAACAGGATGGCTCTCCAACTTGCATGGGCAATCTTGATTGCGATAGGGCAATAGGAGCAATCGCGGCTGCCGGTGAGAGGCCCCCACACAAAGAGGCACGGGCTTATGGCTGCTGTGTTTCCACCCTGACCAGGTTCGCAAGGCCCCCATTGCAGAGGCCCCTCACCGGCGGCCGCGTTCGCGTTGAGTCGTTCTACTGTTGTACGCGCTGGCGGGGCCTAAGTCAAAGCGCCCCCATTTCGTTCAGAGCCGATCCGATATTCATGTTCGGGACAGCGAGGACTCACGAACCCGAAGCGTCAGCGAGGGAATGTGTGCTTTTTCCCTCGCTGACGCTTCGGGCTGGTTTTCAATACACTCGGCCCAAATTGAATAAATGGTCGCCCCTGCCATTTCCTTTCGGATTGACCATAAACGGCTTGATCCCGCGCATCGTGCCGATCCTGTCCTGTTATCCCGCCGTTGTCTTCTTCCGTCCGTCGTGCCCGTCGTGTCGTCGTGGTAAATACGAGTGCTTTGTCCACATGAATTCAAGAGTAGTGAAAGCACAAGCGTTTTCCGCCCCGTCAGTACACCATGAGCTTGGCAGCGCGATCGTGCGATATCGTTCGCTCGCCGGTGCTAAGGCGGATCGTGAGCTGATTGCGGGCCGCGTCGCTGGCGACCAGCGACCCGTGTGTCCCAATCTCCACGCCAACTTGCGAAAGGTATCGCAGGAACTCGGAGGACTGATCCACCACGCGGCACACGCGAAAGCTATCGCCCACGGTACACGTGGTCAGGGGGCGATCGTTCGCCGTATCGACCGTGCCATCGGCCCGCGGGATCGGGTCGCCGTGCGGGTCGGTTGTCGGGTGGCCAAGGAAGGCATCGATCCGATCGATGAGCGCGTCGCTCACGGCGTGTTCCATGTGTTCGGCTTCTTCGTGAACCTCATCCCAAGTAAGGTTGAGCGTATGGCTCAAGAACTGTTCGATCAGCCGATGCCGCCGCAGCACACGCAGGGCCAACGCACGGCCCGAGGGCGTTAGCCGCACCCCTTCGTATGGCGTGTAGGTGGCCAGATTGCTTTCGTCGAGCGTTTTGAGCATGCTCGTCACCGTGCCGGGAAGGACGCCGAGCGAGGCCGCGATTTGCCCCGTCGCCACCGCTCTCTCGGCCTCGCACTGCGCAAGCAGGTAGATCGCCTTCACGTAGTTTTCAATGGTCAGGCTTGGCATGGGGCTGGTCGATGACTACCGAATGAAGGATGCTGGAAGGAGGATGCAGCGGGCAGGATGCAGGGAACGAAATCGGCGCCCTCGATCGAGCAATTCATTCAAAGACGTTGCGGTCAGACAATCATTCTAGTGATGTCCGCACTGCAAATGAACCCTTACGAGTTGTTTAACCCCGAGCCAGCGGCGAGGGAAAACATCTTGTTCCGTCGCCGTTGGCTTCGGTCAGAACGAAACGCACAGGCTCACCCGCTTAATCCGCATTTCTCACAATCAACACCACGGAGGCACAGAGCCACGGAGAAAACCAGTAGCAAGTACCCCTCCCACAAGGAACGGCGGAAACACCCTGTCTCGTAGCTACGGGCGGTTGACCTTGCTTCAAACGATCTCTTGGCTTGTTCTCCGTGACCTCGGTGTGCTCTGTGGTGAGAAATCCGGGTTAACGCCTCCAGACGCCGACTTCTCGCAAGAAGAATCGGTAGCGAAACTCGGCATCGCTCGCTTCTCGATCGCGCGCATCGAACGCAAAGCGTCGCGGCCGCGCGGGAAGATGCTACAATAACTCGCGGCGAAAGTAGGGCTGGAAGCCCGGCTCGTGTTCGGCGCGTTTCGGCAACGGCTATTGTCAGAGGTAGGAAACCAGTTTGCCAGATCCGGGTATGCCATGCGGCATGAAAACCTGATATTTGCGCTCGGACTGATTGATCTTAATCACAAGCTTACCCTCGCAGGAGCCGATTTCGTCGCAAGGGTCTTGGATGATCAGTCCGCTCGGGCCGACGTGGGAGACGGCAAGCGTCAACCCCCGCACCAACAGCGTGATGGCAACGTTCGCGGAATACCCGTCGTATGGTCTCATGATTCACAACGCCGAGTTACTATTGCTTGCCGAGGCCTATGCCAAGTCTAGGGGAATCCGCGTGTTGCGTAAAGACTTCCTTGGGCACGGCAGCGACGGGGCGGTATAGAGTACCGACAAAAGGTCGGCGATCAAGGCGGTGGAAAGGCGGGCAAATTATGATGTTGAACTCGAAAGCTACCGGCGCTTAATACACGCTGGCATAACAAAGATCGGTCGTTTCAACGTCCCGCTATTGGAAGACTGCGACGATAAACTTCAGATTATCGAGATGACGATTGTACAGCCGCCCTATTTGCTCGATTTTGGTAAGGTGTACATAGACAACCCGCCACCTTATTGGAACGATCCGCAATTCCACGTGAACCGCCATGAATGTGGCCGCGAATTATTCGGCAACAAAAAATGGCGCGAGGTACTGAACGCAATGTCCACCCTCATACGACTTGGGATTTGGAACGTCGATCCGCGTCCGGCAAACTTCTGCTTCGGCGACGAGGAGAACGAACCGCTCTAAACTCAGTTACCAAACCTCACAAATCCATTTCCGCAACGATACCACTATCGCAATTCGCTCTTCCCTCTTCCCTGCCCACCGCCCCCCGCATCCTCCATCCTCCCCCAGTATCCGATATCGGTCAGCGTTCATCCAGCACTCATGGTACGGCATGGCCTCCCCACCACAGAACCATCTTGATTGGCGTTCGCTGTACCCGTTTGAATCGCGGTGGGCCGAGTTGGCTTCCGGGCGGATGCACTACCTGGACGAAGGCCCTGGCAGCGGCAGTGCTTCGCCCCCTTCCGATACGGGGGCGGCGGCGCTGCTGTTCGTTCACGGCAACCCCACGTGGTCGTTTCATTGGCGGCGATTCGTGGCCGCCCTCCGCTCGCGGCACCGTTGCGTGGCGGTCGATCATTTGGGCTGCGGGCAGAGCGACCGGCCCGAGCGCTTGTTGCAGCTGGTAGATCATATCGCCAACCTGCGTACATTGGTCGAGCAGCTCGACCTGCGGCGAATCACGCTCGTTGCTCAAGATTGGGGCGGGGCGATCGGTCTCGGCGCAATGCTGCGCATGCCCGAGCGGCTCCAGCGGATCGTGCTGTTCAACACGGGCGCGTTCTCGCCTCATTACATCCCGTGGCGGATTCGTGCTTGCCGCTTGCCGGTGATGGGTCGGCTGGCCGTTCAGGGCGCGAACCTCTTCAGCCTGGCCGCTCTGCGGATGACCCTTGCGCGCCGCAAGCGGCTCGAACCGGCCGTGGATGCCGGCTACCTGGCCCCTTACGATTCGTGGGCCGATCGCCGGGGCGTGTATGCGTTCGTTCGCGATATCCCCGCCCCGCACTCGCACGATTCGCCGACGGCCAACGCACTCGATGCCATCGAGCGGCAGTTGCCCTCTTTGGCCGATCGGCCCGCATGTTTGGTGTGGGGAATGCGCGATTGGTGCTTCCGCCCCGATTGCCTGGATCGCTTCTTGCAGGCTTGGCCGCGGGCCGAAGTCCATCGGCTTGCCGATGTCGGCCATTGGGTCGTGGAAGACGCGCCGGAGGAATCGCTCGGCCTCGTTCAGCAGTTCCTGGCTTGTAGCGGAGGGGGTCATGCCGTCGTTAAGTGAGCAGCTTACGTTGGCATGTATATTCGAGGCCACCGCCGCCAAGCCGGGCAATGTGCATCCGGGTGCCGCGTTTTTCGATGCGTGTTACCTGGATTTCGTCCATAGCGCGGTGGTGAGCGGGCCGATTGTTGCCCAAGCGGGCCGGCTCGGTGTGGGTCGCGCTGTGCTCGAAGCCGTGCAAGCCACCCGCGAGGCCGTCGGCAAGAACACCAACCTTGGAACCCTCTTGCTGCTTGCGCCGTTGGCCGCCGTGCCCGCGGGGGTACCACTGGCCCACGGTATTGGCGACGTGCTCGAACGTCTCACGCCTGCCGATACGCGACACGTGTACGCGGCCATTCGCACGGCGGGCGCGGGTGGTTTGGGCAATGCCGATGAAGCCGATGTCTCTAGCGATCCGCCCGCTTCCTTGAGTTTGGTGCCGGCGATGACACTGGCCGCCGACCGCGATCTGGTCGCCCGGCAGTACGCGAACCAGTTTGCCGACATCTTCCAGAACATGGCACCCTCAATTGAGGAAGGCTCGCGGCGAGGCTGGTCGTTGATGGATTCGATCGTTCACGCACACCTCGGGCAGTTGAGCAACGAGGGGGATAGCCTGATCCTGCGGAAGTGCGGGGCGGCCGTTGCCGAGGAAGCACGCCAGCGGGCATCGCACGTGCTGGCCGCGGGCGAACCCACGGAATCTGGCTACAACCAAGCCCTGGTCGAACTGGATGCGTGGCTGCGGGCCGACGGACATCGACGGAACCCGGGCACCACGGCCGACCTGATCACCGCCGCCCTGTTTGTCTTGTTGCGCGAAAACCGACTAAACTGGAAGTCACCCTGATCGAACGGATTTCCAACCGCCGCCTGCGGCTTTGCGCCGCGCCAGGAACCACCGCCGTGAACGAATCGTATCGCGTCCGCATTGCCATGGCCGAGCACGTATTCAGCGCGGGCCACTTCATCACGTTTGGCGGCACCTGCGAGCGGCTGCACGGGCACAACTACCGCGTGTCGGCCGAACTGTGCGGCCCGCTCGACGACGACCACATGGTCGTCGACTTTCTGCTGGTTCGCGCGAAACTGCTCGAAATCACCAAGTGGCTCGATCACCGCATGTTGCTGCCGACCGAGCACCGGCAGATTCGCGTGACGAACGATGGCCGCGAGGTGACCGCCGCCTTCGAGGATCGACGGTGGGTCTTCCCCGCGGGCGATTGTCGCCTGCTGCCCCTCGCCAACACGACTTCCGAGCTGCTGGCCAAATACATTGGCGAGCAACTGCTTGGCCAGCTCGGCCCCGCCGCGGCAGGCATCACGCATATCCGCGTTGCGCTCGATGAGTGCCACGGCCAGGTCGGCGAGTGGGAGAGCAGAGTTGAGGGTTGAGGGTCGAGGGTCGAGGGCCAGACGGATTAGTTGAACCAAGGCCTGCTGAGATCCCGTCGTTAACGTGGATCGTGGCACGGGCTTTAGCCCGTGGATCGTAGTACGGACTGAAGTCCGTACCACGCATGGTGGTTCCGAGCGGCAAACCGAAGGCGAAACCGCCGGCTTCCGCCGGCGGCTTGGTGAAACGTTGCCGCTTACCTCCCGCACTCTCTCCGAGGACCGGGACGGCACGAGTGCGCCTACGACGGGCGACTACTCTTCATCTTCGTAATCGTCCTCGTCGTCCTCCTCGTCGTCATCGTCTTCAACTTCTTCCCATTCATCCTCGTCGTCGAAGTCATCATCTTCTTCTTCGTCGAATTCCTCGTCGTCGAAGTCGTCGTCGAAGTCGTCGTCTTCGAACTCTTCATCGTCTTCTTCATCATCATCGTCGTCGTCTTCGAAGTCATCGTCTTCTTCATCTTCATCGTCGAGGTCGTCTTCTTCTTCCTCTTCTTCCTCTTCGTCGACTTCATCACGGCGCGCAGCTTGAAGCTGGCGTTCCAACAGCGCGACGGCACGTAACTCTTCCAAACTCATCGTGTAATCTCCAATGCTTCGATCGTAGGCCGTTTGGTCGCCAATCGGCGACGACGAACGTGGGGTGAGTAGGCGAGTACGTGAACCAGTGGCCTGCCCAAAACAAAGGCCCCCATTCACGCATTCACTTACTCACCGACCCCCAAAGCGGCGAGCAACGATCCTGTTCTTGAGGTCTGTAAAACACACAGCCTATGCAGCTACATTGCCGTCGGTCAAGTCATCGGCCGAACTTGAGAAATCGCCCGTGGAATGGCCCGGTTTACCATCCCCAAGCGGCAATCGGCAGAGTTCGGCCGCACCGGGTAAATCTTCCAGATGGTTCAGGCCGAATACCGCCAGAAAATGTTTCGTTGTGCCGTACTGGAACGGCCTGCCTAGCTCTTCGGATCGCCCGGCGATGCGGACCAAATCGCGTTCCATGAGCACGTGCAGCAATTCGCCGCACGCGACGCCGCGAACCGCTTCGATCTCGGCCCGGAGGACAGGTTGCCGGTAGGCCACCACCGCCAAGGTTTCCAAAGCGGGGGGGGAGAGACGGATTTCCCGATCCTCTTTTCCGTGGGGTCGAAGCCACTGCGCGAATTCTCGCCGCGTTAAGAGCTGGTAGCCACCCGCCACCTGGGCTATCTGAAAGGCCGAGCCACGCCGATCGTAAGTTTCTCGTAGGTTTTTCACAAGCATCCGAGCTTCGGTGGCGTCGCCCAAATTGGCGAGTTGGGCCATCTTGCGAAGCGACAACGGCTCGCGTGTCAGAAAAAGCACGGCCTCGAGCCGACTGCGGCGGGCCATCGAAACCGCCGGCGAAACAGCCCTCGGCGCGCCGCTTGGCGTGCCCGCCTGAAGGAGGGCATATCGCTTGCTCGGGTTGGTTCGGGAAAACGCCAACGGCCCACGGCCCGCCCGCCGACCGTTCGCCAGTAATCCCGCCCAAGTGCCTCGGTTCGGTTCGGCTCGATTCATGGTTCATTGCGGCATAGCCCCACGTTCGTGGTATTCATCCGCCCTTGCATTGCCTACGACTACCGTTGTGCCACGCTGCCGGGTTGGGTTGTGCCGGGTTGGGTTGCAGCGAGCGTGGACGAGCCGAATGGGGTTACTTGCCGCGATTCGATCTTTGCCAGAACGGCTTCGACGGCTCCCGCCGGTTCCGGTGCAACGGCCTCGAAGTGCTGCAACAGCAGCGGGGCACGAGGAAGCGGCACGCGGCAGGAGAACCGATACGACGCCCGGTCGCCGGTGCCCCAGGGCACGAGTTTGGGATCCGTCGCGCCGAGTTCTTGCAGGCGGACCATCAAAGGTTCGAGTCGATCGTTCGGCTTGGGAACGGCGTTGTCTGGCGGACTCGGTGCCGCTGGCGCGGTTGCTTCTCGAAGTAGAACGGGGGCGGGCGGCAGTGTGGCCGGGGCCTGGGTGGTGAGCGCGGGGGCCGGGTTCGGCGAAGGTGCTTGCGGCACGAGTGCGACATTCTCCGCCGCGCGCGACCCTGGTGCCACCAAGCGTTGGTTGGCTGCCGGCCCTTGGTGCCAGCGGCTTCGCAGCGAGTTGCCGAAATCCTTTGCCTGAGCAATGGCCGACTGGAGCTGCGAATCGGTTGGCCCGTAAAGCTGCCAACCCTTCACCAAGACAGCACCGACGAGAATCATCACGACGGCCCGAGACAAAGTTTGAATCGATGGCATGATCGTTTGGCTCCTACGGTGGTGCGGCGGGGAGTAGGGGAGTAGGGGAGTGGTAGTGCGGGTGAGGGTGTCTGGAGGCGGTGGGAATGATACTTGCGGAGCGATTGGCCCCCAATGGCAGCTTGGGGCCGCTTTTCGCGTGAAAAACGAGGTTTTCGCCAGAATCTGTGGGTGAGTTTGGGCAGAATCGGTGATTTGACGACTGGATTTTCTGAGGGATGGCAGGGTAAAAGAATGATCGAACGACTGCAATTCCGTACCAGAAGCAAGTGGGAAAGCAGGGTGTAACGTGGTCCTTTGGGCCTTGTAGCCTGTGCCGAAGCTCCGGTGGCGAAATTCCTACGCCCTGAAATCGCACGAATCCTGCGGAATTCCCGTGTAAAATCGGCTCCGATGCCGAAAACCTACCCACAGATTCTGGCGAGGAGGCCGGCAAATAACCCGCAAATAATACTCTCAGACGATCACGCAATGAAGATGCGTTTGCCCGCTAGCAAAATTCATGACAGCAACGGCTGCAAGCCAGCGCGGCTATCGGCCGAACGGCTTCGCTCAGCTCGCCCCGGCGCCCTTGTTGGTAGCAAGGTTCGTCACCACCTTATCGATGAGGCGGTATTCCAAAGCTTCCTCGGCCGACATGAACTTGTCTCGATCGGTATCCTTCTCGATCTGTTCAATGACTCGCCCGGTATGACTGAAGAGAATCTTGTTGAGCCGTTCCTTGGTCCGTTTGTATTCGGTGGCGTGGATGAGGATATCCTCGGCGGTGCCTTCCATGCCGGCCGAGGGCTGGTGGATCATAATGCGGCTATTGGGAAGCGCGTGGCGTTTCCCTTCGGCACCAGCGGCGAGCAGCACCGCTCCCATCGAGGCACACTGGCCAATGCAGTAGGTCGCAACATCGCACGAAACAAACTGCATGGTATCGTAAATTGCAAGGCCCGAACTTACGCTGCCCCCCGGCGAGTTGATGTAGAGGTGGATATCGGCCTTCGGATCATCCGATTGCAAAAACAACAATTGCGCGACGAGGCTGTTGGCCACCTCATCGTTGATGCCCGAGCCAAGGATCACGATGCGATCCGCCAACAGGCGGCTGTAAATATCCATCGCCCGCTCTTCGCGGCCGCTCTTTTCAATAACGTAGGGAATTAGGGGCATGGTGGTATCGAAAGGGATAGGGTGGATGGAACTTGAACGGGGAACATTCGCAACAATCAGCGGCCTGGCGGGCTACTCATCATTTTCCCCTTCGGGCACCGGCTGCTTGAGAAGCAGGTCATCGACCAGGCCAAAGGCCTTGGCTTCCTCGGCCGTCATGTAGTAATCGCGATCGCAGGCCTTCGCGATCTCTTCGATCGCCTTGCCGCTATGGCTGGCCAATATCTCATTGAGCGTTGCCCGCGTGCGGAGAATCTCGTTGGCCTGGATTTCAATATCGGAAACCTGCCCGCCAACACCGCCGTGCGGCTGATGGATCATCACCTTCGAGTGCTGCAATGCGAAACGCTTCCCCTTCTCTCCGCCGGCCAGCAGCACGGCGCCGCCACTTGCGGCCAGCCCCACGCAGTAGGTGGCCACCGCGCAAGAGATCATCTGCATCGTATCGTAGATCGCAAGCGTGGCCGTCACGCTCCCGCCCGGCGAATTGATGTAGAAGTGAATATCCTTCCGGCGATTCTCGCTTTGAAGATACAATAGCTTCATCACCAGCTCGTTCGCGTTGCCGTCGTAGATTTCCCCCTGCAGGAAAATCACGCGGTTTTCCAGCAGCAGGTCGCCGAGCGTCATCTGACGCTGCCGCTGGTAGTCGCGCATCGCCTGTACGATCAAGGGGTTGGCGGCGCTGGTGGCGTCCAATGCGATATGACTCATGTGAGAATCCTTCGATTGCAGGTCTGTCTATTGGTTGGGGAACGGACCGCTGAGGAGGTCCGTTCGGCCGAAATCGGTGGCCCACGTGGTGGCGGCAATTACGGTACTATGGCGGCAAGGGCATCCCGTGGCGGCCTGTTCTTCGTGTCATGGCCCGCCCATCTGAACGGAGCGGCACGTCCTTGGCGATTGGTTCGTTGCCGTGCGAAGGGTCGTTCAAGCGGCCAAGCAACCCCACCGGCCAAACCTGTGTGGCACATGCCGTGCAAGTAGCCGCGGTCGGACTACCACGACCAACCCTGAATCCTTCATTCGCGCCGGCAACTCGCTCCGAACTAGTTCGCTTCCGTTTCCGCTTCGTCTGTTTCCTCCGTGCTTACTGGAATGGATTCCCCGGCACCACCTGCCGCGATCGAAATCGCTTCCGTGTCGGTCTTATCGGGTCGGTACGGTTCGTTCTCGAATTTGGCTTCCGACTGCACGAGTTCGAGCACCTTCCGCTCGATGATCTGGTTGCGCAGAACATCCATCAGGCCACGCTTCTCCAATTGGGCTCGCACACGGCGTGGCGATTCTCCGCTCTGCGCGGCAATCAGAAAGATTTCCTTATCGTAATCCGCATCCTCGACATCCAACTCCCGCTCCTCGGCAATCCGTTCGAGAATGAAATGTTCCTTGAGCGCGCTGGCGGTGCTGGCCAGGCTGTTTTGACGCAACTGGTTTTCGCGGGCTCGGATTTCCGCCTCGCTGAATCCGCTCCGCCGCAACTCCATGATGGCCCGCTCGAGTTCGCGGGCACCTTGCCGCTGCAACAGCCCCTTCGGCAACTCCCAATCGGCACTCTTGGTTAGCAATGCCGAAATCTGGCCTCGCGCAAGTTGTTGTTGGCGGTACTCCAGTTGACGCTCAAGCTGCGTTCGGATCGCCTCGCGCATATCCTGTTCCGAATCGAATCCTCCCAGGTCCTGCAGAAACTCGGGGGTCAATTCCGGCAGCTTCAGTTTCTTGACTTCGAGAACCTCAAACTCCAAGCTCACCTTTTGGCCGCTCAGTTCTTCGTTCAGGGCGTCGTCGGTAAGCGTCACCTCTGCCGATCGCCGATCCCCCTCCTTCACGCCTTCCATCAGCTTGGAAAAACCCTCCAGTTCCGCGTCGACAAAACTCAACGTCGGGCGAATCTGGAGCACGGTGTCGTTTTCGCGAATGAGTTGCTTGCCATCGTGCGTCGAAGTGATGTTGACCGACAGGTAATCCCCTTCGCGGGCCTCCCCCTCGTGCGGCACGAGCTGCCCGTATCGAGCGAGCATGTTCTCGAGATGCTCATCGATATCCGCGTCGGTAAAATCGCACATGGGCCGCCGGAGCTTCAGGCCCTTCCACTGGGGCATCTCAAATTCCGGCCGCACTTCAATCGTAAACTCGAAGGTCATCGGACCTTCCTTCGGAACCTCGACGGCCTCCAAATCAAAGTCCGGTTCGCCGATGGCTGTAAACCGTTGCTCCTCGCTGATCTGCTCCAAACTTGCAAGCAGCAGGCTGCTCTTGACCTGGTCGGCTACCTCGTCGCGAAATCGATTCTCGACCACCTTCCGCGGCGCGCGACCAGCCCGAAAACCCGGCACCGCAGCCGTCGGCATCATCTCGCTGAACGCATCGTCAAAGTAACGCTCGATGTCATCACGCGAAATCGTCACCGTCACTCGACGCTCGCACGCGCTCGGGCTGGCTACTTGCACTTCCAAATTCAGCGGCACTTCCTCCTCTTCACTGCCATCAACAGCAACCGAGGAGGTGTCTTCCAAATCGTCTTTTAGTTCGTCGTCGGCCATGTGCCCAATCTTCCCGAAAAAAGTAGTCTCTAAAGCAAAACAGCCCGCGCCCTGATACCCTAAAAGCGCGGGCCAATCTCAAGAGGTGTAGCCGCCTGTTATCCGCCGTCTACCGAAAGCCACCCGCCCCCAGCCGCTTGGCAGCCGCCGCCTTGGGGGTCCGCCAACCAGCCAGCAAACCAAGTCCACGACCATCGAGCGCAGGCACTTGACGGCTCTTAAGAGCGGGTGATCGGATTCGAACCGACGACAACAACGTTGGCAACGTTGTGCTCTACCAACTGAGCTACACCCGCAGACGATCCGCACCGTGGGGCAAGCGGCCCTCGGCACTCCTACATGCGTATTTCGGATTATAAGGCTGTTAGGTCGGCTTGCAAGGGCAGGTCGCAGATAGTTAAGTTGGTAAATCCCCCTGTTACCTCCGCGTTTTCCGGGGATTCCCCCCCGGTTCTTGCCTTGAAATCGCCAGCGAACTAGGAGGCCTCGGCCGCTGCCATGCTCCTATTCAAGAAGAAATTCCTGCCGGCCATCCGCACCGGCGAAAAAACTCAGACGATCCGCCTGTGGAAATTCCGACACATGCGATCGGGCCAGCGAAGCTACATCCCAGGCATCGGGTACATCCGCATCAAACTGGTCGAGCCGGTTGAGATCGACTCCCTCACCGATGCCGATGCCATCCCCGACGGCTTCCCCACGGCGGCTGCCCTTCAGCACGAACTCCGCACCATTTACGGCGACAAACTTGCCCAAGGCCACCAGGCATTTCGCATTACGTTCGAACGAGAGGACGCGGCCCAGGAACTCGAATCGCGCGAGTAACGCTTGAGTTCAAAAAAACGAGCGTGGTCAACGCGACCCTACACCTCATTGGCGTTCTTCAACAAGCAGTTAGTCCGCATTTCTCACGATCAAAACCACGGAACGGCTGGGTTGATTCTATTATATCCCGGCCCTCTGGGCCGGGACGACCGAGTCTAGGAACCCATGCCAGTTCGCCGAGCCGATACGGCTCGGCTATTTCCATACAAGGCACGGAGCCACGGAGAAGAATTGGTCATTGCAAATTGGTCATTGCAAATTGGTCATTTGAAATATGGTCATTTCTGAAATGGTCCATGACAAAATGACAGATTTGCAATGACCAATTCTTCTTCTCCGTGACCTCGGTGTGCTCCGTGGTGAGAAATCCGGGTTAACCCTCTATCCAATCCAGAACAGATTCTGAAACAACGCCTACTCGGCTCTTGTTCTGCCCGAAGAACGGAGCCAAATGCCGAAACCGATCTTACGACGTTGCGGTCGCGGGGGCCGCGACATCCGTCTCGCAGCAGCACGGTTCGTCGCCCGGCTCGACCGTGCGAATCACCAAGTACTTCACTTTGTCACTCAAGAACTTCGTCTCGGCATGGACGATGCCCGATGGGAAAAACACGGCCTGGCCGGGGCCTACATGGTACGTCTTTCCGTCGAACGTGAATTCGCCTTCCCCTTCGAGCATGTACACCGCCTCCTCGGCTTCGTGGCAATGTTGATAGCCCCAGCCCTTACGCGCATCGTTTATCTCGGTCAGGTGGACATGCATCCGCCGCGCGCCCATGGACGGAGTTATGACCGGTTCGTAATGAGCATTGGAATTTATCATCGATCCATTCCTCTCACGAGATCCGAATTCGTGTGTACCGTGAACCGCGAGCGGATCGTTCGCACTCGCCACATTTTGACAGTCGGCCACTTCCCATGCAATCGGCTGTGAACCGAACGGCACCCATTTCGATTGAAAGCTGCACTACCAACGAGCCCACCGCGTTAGAACCTTGCCCCTTCAGCCAGGCTTTACCGCTTCAGCCAACAGCCAACAGTCAACAGCTAACGCTTCCGACTTCCTCACCCCTTGGCGAGGAGAACTGGGGAGGGGGACGCCCGGCACCCATCAAGCATGCCAACCCAAACGGCCCACGGCAACGACGGCCTGGGCAGCCGGGTTCAGTGCGTTGTCGGCTCCGCGAGGTACGATTATTATGACATTGAATCGGTGACACTGTAATAACACAAAGGATGTCAGGGCTCGTTTCTCATCAAGAACGAGACTAGACCCCTTTATTCCGAAGAGGTTCGTATGAACGTTCTGAAATGGATCGATCAACGGCGACACTGGTGGAAGGTGTTCTTCATCATCTTTGCCGTGAGTGTCAGCGTCGTGGGATATATCGGTTACAAGACCTATGAGTTTGCTCCACCGATCTGCAATTTTGTCGAAGAGAACGACACGATCGTCGTTCCGGCCGAAGACATCATCGCGGGCCAACAAACGTTCCTTCGCTATGGCCTGATGGAGTACGGGAGCTACCTGGGCGATGGCGGCTTGCGCGGTCCGGATTTCACCGGCGAGGCGCTGCACTTCACGGCCCAAA
>JADZFK010000181.1 GCA_020849945.1 Pirellulales bacterium
GAGCGGATTTCCCAAAAGCCTACCGCCGCGGCCAGTTACTCAATGCTATGTTTACAAGGCTTTTCACCCACCCAATGGGCCGAAGGGCCATTCCCTACAGTTGGATCGCCTTGGTTACCGTCGGCACTTGCTGCGCGGCGGCTCGCTTCGTAGATCGGCCTGCTCATGTTAGTTATCGTTGGCATTATCGTTGTGGTCGGTTCGGTGCTCGGCGGCTTCATGATGGCCGGCGGACACATCGGCTCGCTCATTCATCCTTCCGAAATCGTCACGATCGGCGGCGCGGCACTCGGGGGCATGGTCATCGGCACTCCGAAAAAAGTGCTGATCGACATGATGAAGGGAATTCTAACTGCCCTCAAAGGTTCGCCCTATGGCAAAAACGCTTACGAAGCTTCGTTCAAGTGCCTGTACGACTTGCTCCGCACGGCCCGACGCGACGGCATGCTAGCCCTCGAACCACATCTTTCCAAACCGCACGACAGCACCATCTTTCAAAAATATCCGAGCGTTCACAGCAATCATCACTTGGTCCACTTTGTTTGCGGCGGAATGGGCCCCCTTGTGGATGCCACAGTGAAACCAGAACAAATTTCTGAACTGCTCGAAGTCGAGCTCCGCATCATGGAAGAGGAACACCACGCTCCCTCCCATGCCCTGCAATCGGTCGCCGACGCCTTGCCTGGATTCGGCATCGTGGCGGCCGTGCTCGGCATCGTGATTACGATGGGCCACATCGACGGACCCCCAGCCGAAATTGGCCATAAGGTCGGTGCTGCCCTCGTGGGTACGTTTCTCGGAATTCTCTTGTCGTACGGATTTGCCGGCCCGCTCGCCGTGCGACTTCACAACCTGGGACTGCAGGAAGGCGCATTCTTCAAGGTGATGGCCTCGGCCATCGTCGGCTTCGCAAACAATTTACCACCCAAGGTCGCCATCGAAATGGCTCGTCGGAATGTTCCCACCGAGTTCCGCCCCGAACGCGATGAACTCGATAACTGGTTCAAAGAAGCGGAGGCGGCTTGAGTCGTTGGTCGTTAGTCGTTAGTGGGGATCACTCAGATTCTGGCCTTCGACTCTCGGCCCTCACCCCTCGACCCTCCCCCCATAATCCTCTAACCCCTTGATGAATGGCACAATATGGCAGGCGGTGGCGGTGCTTGGAAAGTTGCTTACGCGGACTTCGTGACCGCGATGATGGCCTTCTTCATGGTCATGTGGCTCACCTCGCAAAGCGACGACGTTAAGGAAGCCATCGGGGGCTATTTCCAAGACCCCTGGGGCACTTCGGCCGAAAGCTCGACTCCAACGATTCAATCTCCGGCAGGTATCTCTGGCAACGCACCGTTCGGAGATCAAACATCCGGCGTGTTGCCCAACCGCTGGCCGCAGGCCAACCAACCCGATGCCACCGAGAAAGAAGCCGGTGCCGCCTCGGTATGGGAGCAAAAGCAAAAGGTATTTGTGAAAACCAGCAGCGACCGAAACCTGCCTACTCTCGTTGTAACCTTCACCGATGGCTCCGCCGACCTGACGCCCGAAGCCCGAGAACGGCTCACGAAGTTGCTTCCAGCCTTGGTTGGAAAGCAGAATAAAATCGAGTTGCGGGCCCACTCCACGCAACGGCCGTTGCCATCGGGCAGCGCGTTCCGAAGCCATTGGCACCTGTGCTATGGCCGAGCCGTTACCACGATGGATTTCCTAACCGATAATGGCGTCGAGCCAGACCGCCTACGACTAAGCCAGGTTGCTGCTTATGAACCCCTGACAACGCGACTCGAAGCTTCGTGGCAGAACGAAAACAATTGCGTTGAAGTCTTCTTGCTTACCGAAATCTCCATCAAATCAACCGGTAACACCCCTGCCAGAGACCAATCCGCGGCAGGACACTGACCGAAACTTCAGCACGATCGTTTCTCCTAGCCGCCGGCGGGAGCCGGTGGTTTCACCGCCGCGCAACCGCCTTCCGTTCGAGCCTCTGCTTGGCGGCGGCGAAGTTTACCAAGTCGGCGGAGCGCTTTGCGCCGGAGGGCGACGAGGCAAACCTCCTGTCCTCCCGTGACGAGCTGGCGAGTCCGCACGTCTCGATACCCCCAGCCACGAACGCGGCCGACAAACTCGGGCAATCGAGCGGCATCCGCCCACTCAGAAAGCTTGAGCGTTAGGATGAGTCCGCGGATTGCGGCTTGAGGGCTCGCGACGACCGCTTCGACTTCGTCGAGCGTCTTTTCTGGCGCGATGTTCATATCGGCAGTCAACCAGCGAACACCCGTGAATTCGCGGCGCCGAACGTCGGAACCTCGCTTCTTAAGGTGCCGAAAACGCGGATGCCCGGCCACCACCGGGGCGACCTCCGCCGGATCGATTCCAATGACCGACAAGCCGCGTTCCAGCAGGGCCTGGCTCGCGCCGCCGGGGGCACAACCGATCTCAACACAAAGCTCGCCGTTCGCAAGCGGTAGGTTACTCCATTGAATCGCTTCTTCGAGTTTGGCGTAGGCCCGCGAAACGGCATGGTCTGGAAGGGGGACGGGAATGGCTCCACCGGGCCAACGTTCGGCCCGCCGCGTTGCTCGATGGTAGCCGATCCACCATTCATTCGGTTCGACGACGATCACATCCAACACCAGCGAGTTCCGCGGCGACGCCCGGCGAGGGGCGGGCTGGGTACCCTTGAGCGCATACGTGCCAGGGGCGGCCACCCGAATCGCGGATTCAATTTCCAGGCAAAGTGGCGTAACATGGGTAGGCAGCTCTCCCGCGTCGTGAAGCGGTTCGCGTTGCCAAACGTGAAGATCGAACGGGCCCAAGGCTTCCGGCGATGAGCTCGGTAAATGGAGCTTGCTAAAATGCTCGCCTACCTGGCTCCAAAATTGTTCGACCAAGCCCTGAAGTTGGTCGCCGACCAGTTTCCCCAAGCAAATGCCTTGTGCATGGGCAAAGGTCCACTGGCGATCGGCCAACTGGTCGATATCAACGCGCGAACCAGCGGCGATCTTGAACGTAAGAAAACCAGGCCGCGAAAAAGCAGGCCGCCAATCGGGCACACTGCGAGCCACTTCCTGCTTCAGTGCGGCTTCGGCACCCACGCGGCATGTCATGAATACAAATTGCGGGATCGAGGAGGGCATCGCTTCAACGAATTCTGGAACTTGAACCATACCCGTCATGTTGAGTCTTTCCACCACTTGGTTGAGCCCCTTAATCTCTCGCACGCTTCCTGGGATGTAGCTGGGGGGCGGCCATGTCGGCGTTGCAATATTACGCGGGACACCCTTCGGGAAATACACCAACCCATGCCTACCATCTGGCAAGAGGAGCGTTGTAGAGATGATACCAAGCCTGAGAGAACCTAGACCGTTTGCACTACGGCCGGTCACTGTGGTCAAATATGTGCTTCTGCCGACCATTCTACTTTGCCTGTTCCTTATCACGTTGGCAATGCCCAACCGCTCCACGATGTCCAACAATTCGGAATTCCAATCTTCCAAAGAGGATTTACACGCCCGGTTAACGCCCGAGCAATATCGCGTCACCCAGGAAAAGGGGACCGAGATCGCATTTACGGGCAAGTATTGGAATCACCACGAAGACGGCACCTACACCTGCGTCGTGTGCGGGGAAGAACTTTTTACTTCCGAGGAAAAGTTCGACAGCGGCTGCGGCTGGCCGAGCTTCTACGCCGCTGCGAATGAAAAGGTTGTTGAAACCGAGACGGACACGAGCCACGGCATGGTACGAGACGAAATCACCTGCCACAAGTGTGGAGCACACCTTGGGCACGTGTTCCCCGATGGCCCTCGCCCCACCGGTTTGCGGTACTGCGTGAACAGCGCATCGCTAGATTTCAAGCCCACCAAGCCGAACCACAAAAAGACGGAAGATTGACACTTCGAGGCCCAACGCGACGTGCCACCGCAACATGTGGCACGAACCGTAGAGCCTCTTTCTCCCAAAGGGCATTGGTATCTAAACAAGTCGAACGCCTTGATGCATTCGCCATTGGAAGGCAGTGGTGCCATTCGAATAGATTCATCTCGCTCCGAGCTAGTAATGAAATATTCATTCGAGTTAGCGGCGGCCGCCAGGCCGCTGTCTTAACCGGTCATCGCCACGACTCGTTTCCACCACTTGCTTCCACCACCTGTACCGAAACCGGTTGCCGCTTTCCCAAAACATCACAGCCTCTCCGCGAGATGATTTCTTGTACTCATCTCGCTCCGCGAGATGTTCTTCCGCTAGCGGAGCAACCGGAGTACGATGATTTCTTCAAACGGACCCACTACCGCTTGAAGACAGGCAATAGCAAGGGTTTATCAGCCCCGAACGGACTGAGACCCTTTAACGTATCTCCAAGAGCGAAGTCTTCAAACAGTTCAACTTGTGTAGATACCCATGCCCAAACGGAGAGGGCACTCGGATAGGCTCTCAACTCCGTGCTACGTGCTGCATCTAAGCTCGACTAGTGCATAATTCAGAACGACACGACGAAATACGCCAAAGGCACGAAAGCCCGAACCGAAAGTTGGATTTCCGCCAGCCCAGGTCGTTGGCATAGCCAGCGAATCCCACGACTCTAGTCCGCATTTCTCACAATCAACACCACGGAGCGACTGTGTTGATTCTTTATAGCCCGGCCCTCTGGGCCGGACGACCGGGTGTAGGTATCCATGCCAGTTCGCCGAGCCGAAACGGCTCGGCGAACTACATACAAGATACATACAAGGCACAGAGCCACGGAGAAAACCAGTAGCAAGTACCCCCACCCCAATGAACGGTGGAAACACACTGTTTATTGATGACTCCGCTACCAATGAACCCTTACGGGGTTGTTTAAACCGGAGCCAACGGCGACGGGATTCGAGGTTCTCCCTCGCCGCTGGCTCGGGGTTTAACGAACAATGGGTCTTTCGCTGCGCATGGATCAATAGTAGCTACGGGCGATTGACCTTGCTTCAAACGATCTCATGGCTTGTTCTCCGTGACCTCGGTGTGCTCCGTGGTGAAAAATCCGGGCTAGGAAGGTACGCTCCAATCGACTTGGTTTCGTGGGTTGTTGTGTTACTAGCCGTCCGTTTCTTCGCACGTTGCAAAGAGTTTGTTCCGTTGTCGGTACACCATGACACAACTGCCTTCGCACGCAATCTCTTGAACAGGAGAAAACAGAGTGAACAGAGAATACCGACCCGTAACGAGTTGCGATGCAGCCCCGATTGTGCCTTCCACTCCGTTCTTTCTGTTACCTCCTGTTCAATCAATTGGATTGCGAGCGCAGTCCTCGCTGTGCCTTTCGTGGTTCTCCGGTTAGTACAAGAGTCGAACCTAGGCCGCGTTCGCTCTGAAAGGCGAAAGCGGCCATCGCCGTCGGGCTACGGAGACACAAGCATCCTGGCGTCGAGCACCTTGGCAATTCGGGCCGACGTTTCTTCCAGGTGAGCCTTCGAGTAGCTATCGAGCTTGACCGGGCCCTTGGTGAAGTCGTCGATCCGTGTCTTGAGCTTACCCAGTTCCACAAAGGCGATGGTCTGGCAATCTTCCGGAGCGCCGGTTTGGCCGAGGGCCAGTTGCGACATGCGACGCAATAACGCCCGTTGCAAGTTCCGCCGCAAACTTGAAATCGCAGGCTTGCGATTCGTGAACTCGCCCTCCTTCGTGGTATCGACTTCAGAATACACGGCCTTCGATAGACGCTCGAGGACTTCAGCCGAGGTGAGGGCATCGGTATTGTTTGGCGTCTTAAGCTCTCCATCGAGAAGCCGGGTCAGCGTCAGCGGCGAAAGGAGCTTGCTCAGTATGCGGTCTTGCCACATCAGGATGACCTCATGAACTGGAAAGTCGCTGCGGTCGCTGATGTTCGTGCCCCAGTGGTCCCATTTGGACGAAGTCAACTGATTGTACATCTCGGGCGGGAAGCTGAAGGGTTTGTCGCTGAAGACCTGTTCCTCCAGAAGCGTTAAGGCTGCCCGTTGACGCTCGGCCGGCACAATTTCGATCGGCGAGGGGGCATTGGGGTCGCCCTTGTGGCTTCGGTTGATAAACGAACCGCCCACATAGCGCGCGGCGTGGAACATCACGGTTCCGTGCCGCTCCAGCAAGATCCCGAACGCCTGACGGGCATGTTGGTATCCTTCGCCCTTCTTCACAGTGTCGTCCACAACGCTGGCCAGACACTCGGCCACGACCTTCGCCTGCGATCGGCCGTACTCCACCAGGTCGTTCGTGAAATCGAATCGCATGCTATGCGGGTCGGGATCGATGCCCCGAGTATCTTCGTCGGTGCTGAACGTCAATTCCTTCTCGCCGCTGCGCGAGGCGATCTTGCCAAGTTCCGGCAGTTCGGCCTCCGGAGACGCGGCTTTGAGCGGCTTGTAGCCGTATTCAATCGCCCACATGTCGTACGGGCCGATGGTCGTCGAGAAGTAATCCCCCTGGGTTTCCCCCGCGGGCATGATATTAATCGGGGTGTAATCCATCACCGAGGAGGTCAGCCCGGTTTGGTTCGTCTTGGAAACGTCGTTCGCTTCCTTGAGCGTGTAGAGCGTACTGGCCTTGAAGTTGTGACGCAGGCCAAACGTATGGCCGACTTCGTGCATCGCCACATCTTTGAGGCCTTGCATGAGAAGCTTCTCAAAATCAGCCGCGCTTCGCTTCCGTGTGGCGACGACCGAAGCGCCCATGGCCAACTGTTGAGACATGCCCCCCAACAGATTGCAAGCGCAGTTGGGGCCGTGCATATCACGTTCGAGCGGCGAAAGCCGTTCTTGCTCGGCGCGGAATTCCACCAGATCGAATGCGCCTCCTGTCAGCATGGCAATGCCGGCCGGGGTAAATGTTTCATACTTCTGCTTCCAAACTTGGATAAAGTCGGAATCGAAGATGATGTCGGCATCCAGAATCTGCCCCGTGGTGGGGTTCACACGCGAGGGGCCCATCGCAAACCCAGCCTCCGACGTAATCCACCGGAACGTGTTGTAGCGAATGTCGCCCGGCTCCCAAGTGGCATCGTCGGGCTGCTGCCGAACTTCCACCGCATCGTAGAAACCGGCCTTCGCAAAGGCCTTGTTCCACTCCAAAATCCCGTCCCGGATCGGCTTGCGATACTTGAACGGAATCGTCTTCTCAAGCCAGAAAACAATCGGTTCTTTCGGCGTACTCATCTCGGCGCTGGGGTCGGCCTTTTCCAGGTTCCAACGCGTAATGTACCGCACAAACCGATCATCATCGCTCTCCTTCTTGGAAAAATCCTTGAGTGCCGTCACAAAATAGCCCACTCGGTCGTCCGCCAAACGCGGCCGATACGACGTTTGCGGCAGCTCGCTTATCGAATAGTGAACGTTCACCGTCACGCCCCGGGTATCGGGAACCGAATCGATGTTCCGCGAGCCGCTCGAAGCATACGTGGCCGCCACGCCAAGCTCGACGTTCTTAGGTAACACATCGACTCGCGCCCAGGTCGACCGGTTAGCCGCGAACGCAAAACCCGGTAACGCAAAGCCAATTTGCGGCAGGTCGCTCATGAAGACCGGTGTCAGGTCGATGACGAACGAACCCTGCGGCCCGACCGCGCGGATCGGCAAGCTGAACAGCACGCTATCGCTGTACGCAAGCTTGACCGCACGTTCCGTCGGGCTACCATGCTCTGCCGTGAACCGCACGTTGCGGCGAACTAACTGAATGTTCTCGCCTGCCTTGCGGAATTGCCATACGGCATCGTCGCCAAAGCCCCAGCTAAACCCGCCCAGGATCGGCATCTGCCCGATGCCCCGGGCAATCGTAATGAGCACGATGAAGTCGCGGTTCATCTGTTGCGGGCTGATTTCCGCAAACAGGGTGTCCTCCTTCCGATGCAGGGTCAGCAGCCCCTCAAGCTTCTGGGAATCCTTGAGCAGCTCCGCATAGGGTGGATACTTCGGCTTAGCTGGGGCCGATGTCGGCGCCGAGGTCGTTGCCTGAGCTGGCTTGGCACCCGGGTCTTCATTCTTCGTCGCGCCGTTGCTCGAGTCGCTACGCTTTTCTCCGCTCGGCGTTTCGGTTGGTTTCTTCGCCTCTGCCTCCGCTTGGCCGATCGATTCGCTTCCCTCGGCCGCGGCCGAAAGAAGCTGGCTGAAATCTTCTCCATAAGATGCCGATTGCCAACCAACCGTGCCAATGCAAACGAGAGCACACACCACAACCAGCGAAGTGAATGAGGGCGCAAACAGTCCAATCGGGGAAAACTTTCGCATGACGAATACCTTGCCTGTTGAAGCTCGGGAGGGATAAAGCTGGCACGCGTACAGGTAGGAGGGAGGCGACGCGCGCAGAAGGTCCAGGTGATTATAGCCTATCTTTACGGGTTAGGCGCTCCGTAACGGGTGTATTCTAGCAACCCAGAAAGCCGTTTTCTGCCCCCCCAAGTTCCGATTCTGCATGAAAATCGGCAAGAACGGGGGGCATGAATGATAGCCAACAAGAAAGCCAACCCGTTACAGGTCGGAAGGCAGTACCTGAAAGCGGAGCGTTTCCTTCAATCGTTCTTTTCCGGCCAAGATGGCCAGGCTAGGTGTTGGGTAACCGGCTTGCAAGGCGGTCGATAATGAGGTTGCCAATGTTGAGCGATGCCGTGGCGGCTGGAGAGGGGGCGTTCTGCACGTTGATCACCTGGGCCGTCTCCTCGATGAGGAAATCGTCAACCATCGCGCCATCGGGCGAAACGGCCTGTGCCCGCACACCCGCGGGGGCCCATTCCAAGTGCTGCGATTCGATCGCCGGTACCAACCGCTGCAATGCCCGCACAAAAGCCGCCTTACTAAAGCTGCGAACCATCTCGCCGGTCCCAATCTTCCAGTACCGGGCGGCCAACTTCCAGAAGCCGACGTAGGTGAGCGTCTCGGCCAAGTCGCGGAAGTTGATATTCGTGTGGCGATAGCCTT
Source organism: Pirellulales bacterium (assembly GCA_020849945.1). Lineage (GTDB taxonomy): Bacteria > Planctomycetota > Planctomycetia > Pirellulales > Lacipirellulaceae > JABDGM01. The sequence continues at coordinate 8,913 of JADZFK010000181.1, forward strand.
CGCGCGCCAGGGCCAGCACCGCATTAGGCCCGCAATCGATCAGCCCGCCGATCCGCCTCGTAAAGTGAACACCTAGAAACGGGAACTTGGGATCGGGCACCGGGTAGATCAGCGACTTCACCAAGTGATGGGCCTCGGGCTTCAGCGCGTAGTATTCGCCACGAAACGGAATAATCCGCGCCGAAGGCACCACCCCGCTCAGGCGTGCAACTCGGTCGCAGTGAAGCCCCGCGCAATTAATGATCTGAGATGCGGCGAATTCGTCGGCCGTAGTAACGACGACGGCACGGCCGCCCGCCGTGCCTGCCGACGTATCTTGCCGGATTCCCGTTACCCGGGCGCTCGTGACGACGCGCCCGCCACGTTCGATGATGATCTCGGCCAAGCGGGCTGCCACGAGGTTGAAATCGACAATTCCCGCCTCGGGCACGTGGATTCCCCCAATGCCGGCCGCGTGCGGTTCGATTTCGCGAATCTCGGCCGGACCGATGCGACGGCACGCCACGCCGTTGGCCGCACCTCGCTCCAGCAGCAGTTCCATCCGAGGAAGCTCGGCCGTATCGGTTGCCACGATGACCTTGCCGCACAGTTCGAACGGGATGTTCTCACGCCGGCAGAACTCCTGCATGGCCGCCTTGCCGGCGCGGCAATTCACGGCCTTCAGCGAGCCCGGCTTGTAGTAAATGCCCGTGTGCAGCACGCCCGAGTTGTGCCCCGTTTGATGCCGGGCAATCGCCGCTTCCTTCTCAAGCACCACAACACGCTTGCCTGGGTAGCGCTCGAGAAATCGGTACGCGGTCGCCAAACCAACGATGCCGCCGCCAATAACGATAAGGTCGGATTCGTGCATAAAACGGCAGGTCAAGAAAAGATTTATTCGAAAACAAGATAACGCAATACTAAAGTCCTCACCGTGAAATCTCAAGCGGCAACCGTTTGCGGTTTGGCTTCCGCAACATGCCGCCTCGACCGAAACCACACTTCTCCGGTAGAATCCGTGATTCCCTCCGCCGGCATTTTGCTTGCGGGAAACCGGTTTCCTAGCCTCCTCCTTTGCCGCCAGTTAAACGCGTCTATGTTTGAAGCCCTGCAAGAAGGTTTGAGTTCCGCCCTGAAAACGTTGCGCGGGCAAAGCAAGCTCAGCGAATCGAACATGCGCGACGGGCTGAAGCTGGTCGAGCGTTCGCTGCTCGAAGCCGACGTGAGCTTCTCCGTCGTGCGGAAGTTCATGGAGGAGGTTACGCTGCAGGCCGTTGGCGAAAAGGTGCTCAAATCCCTGAACCCAAGCCAGCAGGTCGTCGGTATCGTTTACCAGGAACTGGTGAACTTGATGGGGCCGGTCGATCATTCGCTCCACCTACGCGCGCAGAACGACGTGACCGTGCTCATGATGTGCGGCCTGCAAGGTTCGGGCAAAACAACGACGAGCGGCAAACTGGGGCGAATGCTCAAACAACGCGGCCGAAGGCCTCTTCTAGTGGCGTGCGACTTGCAACGCCCGGCCGCCATCGACCAACTGCACGTGCTGGGCGAGCAGCTCGAAATCCCCGTCTTCAGCGATCGCACAAACAAAGACCCAGTGGCGGTGGCCAACGCGGCCGTGGGCGAGGCCAAGAAACTTGGAGCGGATACGGTCATCCTCGATACGGCCGGCCGACTCCACATCGATGACGAATTGATGGCGCAGCTCGAACGGATCGATCGGCAGATCGGCCCGCAGCAAGTTTACCTCGTCGTCGATAGCATGACAGGCCAGGATGCCGTCAACAGCGCCAAGGTATTCAACGAGAAGCTCGAACTCGACGGCGTCATCTTGACCAAGCTTGATGGCGATGCCCGTGGCGGCGCGGCACTTTCGGTCAAGCAGGTGACCGGCGTGCCTATCAAATTCATCGGCACCGGCGAGCATCTCGATGCCCTCGAAGAGTTTCACCCCGACCGAATGGCGGGGCGAATCTTGGGCCAGGGCGACTTGCTCACCCTCGTCGAAAAAGCACAGCAAGAATTCGACCAGGATGAAATGCTCCGGCAGGAAGAGCGGCTCCGCAAGGGCGAGTTCACCCTCGACGACTTCCGCAAGCAACTCGGTCAGATCGGCAAACTCGGCCCACTGCAAAAGGTGATGGGCCTGATCCCCGGCATGGGCGCGATCAGCGAAATGATGGGCGATGTCGATCACGAGCAAGACATGCGGCGACTCCTCGGCATCATCGATTCGATGACACCTGCCGAACGACGGTCCCCCTCGAAGACGATCGACCAGAGCCGACGCCGGCGAATCGCCGCCGGCGCGGGGGTCGAACCCCGAGAAGTGGCCGACCTTGTCAAGCAATTCGAAGTGATGGCCCAAATGATGACTTCACTCGCCGGCAAAGGGGTCCGCGAACGCATGAAGTTGGTCCGCGAAATGCAATCGAGTTTGATGAATAACCCGGATGGCCTTACCAAGAAACGAATCGGCACCGGCAAACGACTCACGACCAAGGAACGGGCCAAGCTCAAAAAAGAACGCGACAAAGAACTACGTCGCCGAAAACGAGAACAAAGACGGGGCAGTGACGACGCGCAAGAATAACGTCGCGGTTCCGATCTGTTTCTATGTCTGAAGAAAGCTCGCACTTCCGCCGCCGACAAGGCCAAGCGGCGAGACGAAAGAATCTTCATGCAAACTGAAAAATCATTCGATCGTACCCTGGGTCATATCCCCAGTGGAGTTTTCATTCTGACGGCAGGCACGGGCAACCGCGCCACCGGTATGCTCACGAGTTGGGTCATGCAGGCCGGTTTCGAGCCGCCCACGGTCAGCGTGGCCGTAAAACTTGGTCGTACCGTGTGCGATTGGCTCTCCGAAGGTCAACCGTTCGTCCTCAACCTGGTGCGCGAAGGGCAAAAGGAGTTGCTCCGCCACTTCTCCAAGGGCTTCGAGCCTGGCGACCATGCGTTCGAGGGTTTGAAAACCACTCACTGCGCAAGAGGCGTTCCGATCCTCAACGATTCGCTCGGGTATCTGGAGTGCGAACCGATGGCCCACCTCGATTCGGGCGACCACCGCGTATTCTTGGCCAAAGTTGTGCGAGGCAAGATGCACGATGGCGAAGGAAGACCAATGGTCCACATTCGCAAGACCGGCACCAAGTATTAGCACGGTTTGGTCACCACATTGTTTAGCCGCGACGCGCAGGCTCGGCGGAGCGGAGCGCGTTCCTTCCTCGCTCAACTCACCACGCCGAGCACGGTCGCCGCATTCCTGCCAATCCGCGGTTATCCGCGTTCATCCGCGGTTACACTCTAATCCATTCCATGCCAGAGACAATCCAAATTCGTGGTGCTCGAACCCACAACTTGCGAAACGTGGATGTGGATATCCCGCGGAATCGGCTTGTCGTCATTACGGGCGTCAGCGGCTCGGGCAAGAGTTCGCTGGCCTTCGATACCTTGTTGGCCGAGGGCCAACGTCAGTACGTGCAAAGCCTGTCGCTGTACGCGCGGCAGTATTTCGATCAAATGCCGCGGCCCGATGTCGATCGCATCGAAGGTTTGCAGCCGACGATTGCCATCGATCAGCGGCCGGCCGCCCCGAATCCGCGCAGTACGGTCGCCACGATTACCGAAGTGTACGATTACCTCCGGCTGCTGATGGCCCGCGCGGGGGCCGTGCTTTGTCCTGCTTGCGGCGAGCCGATTGCCCAGCAATCGTTGGCGGAGATCGAACAGGCCATCCGAGCCTTGCCAACCGATACGCGCGTGATGATCCTGGCCCCAATCGTGCGTGGCCGCAAAGGCACTCATCGCGACGCCATTGAGGCGATCCAAAAAGCGGGCTTCGTAAGGGCCCGGGTCGATGGTTCCACCTACGCCTTCGAAGAGATTCCGAAACTAGCTCCGCAAAAGGCGCACGATATCGAAGCCGTCGTCGATCGACTGGTCATCCGCGATGGAATCGATGCCCGGTTGGGTGAATCGGTGCGGCTGGCGGCCCGGCATGGTCAGGGAGTCGTCATCATGGTCTATCAAACCAAGAGCGGGGTGGCGAAAGCCGACCAGCCCCCCCAGGCCGCAATCGCGAAAGGGGTGAAGGCCGGCGACTCGAAGGGTGGCGAGTGGCAAGAACGCCTGTTCAATACGCGTTACGCCTGTCCGCGTTGCCAAACGAGTGTCGGCGAAATCGAACCTCGCACGTTCAGTTTCAACAGCCCGTATGGCGCGTGCCCAACCTGCCACGGTTTAGGTTGCATCACCAAGAAAGAAACCGAACCGCAATCAGCTTCGCCCACCGAAGCGGGAGCCTCCTCGCTCTGCCCCGATTGCAATGGCGGGCGGTTGCGGCCAGAAGCCCGTGCCTGCCAGTTGGGTGGCCTGGCAATTCACGAAATCACGGCCCTCTCGGTAACGCACGCCATCGAGTTCTTCCAGTCGCTCAACTTTTCGCGTGATCTGCAGCCAATCGGCAGGCCAGTCGTGGCCGAAATCCTGCGGCGACTCGAGTTCCTCGTCCGCGTCGGGGCCGAGTACCTTACACTCGATCGGTCGGCCGATACCCTCAGCGGCGGCGAACGGCAACGTGTGCGGTTGGCCACGGGTATCGGCTCCGGGCTTGTGGGTGTGCTGTACCTGCTCGATGAACCTTCCATCGGCCTTCACCCCCGCGATAACGACCGGCTCATCGCGGCCCTGCGCGATCTGCAACAGCAAGGCAATACGGTGCTGGTGGTCGAGCACGACGAAGCCCTGATGCGAGCGAGCGATTTCCTGATCGATATGGGCCCCGGCGCGGGGCACTTGGGGGGGCAGGTCGTCGCGCGTGGCACGCCGAACGAAATCGCGCGCCATGAGGCTTCGCTTACGGGTGCTTTTCTCTCGGGGCGGCAGGCCGTTGATTCGCCCACCAAGCGGCGAATGCCCGCCAAGTCGTTCACGCTCTCGTTGGGCGGGGCGACCGGAAACAATCTGCAAGACGTCGATATCAATATTCCTCTCGGGCTGTTTGTTTGTGTCACGGGCGTAAGCGGTTCTGGGAAGAGCACACTTGTCGTCGATACCCTGGCCCGCGCACTGGCTCGTAAACTCCACGACGCGGCAACTCCCCCCGCTCCCTTTCGATCTCTTCGCGGTGCGAATCACCTTGATCGGCTGGTGGAAGTCGATCAATCCTCCATCGGCCGATCGCCCCGAAGCAACCCCGCCACCTACGTGGGCATGTGGGACGATATCCGTCGCGTCTTCGCCGGTACCAAAATCGCTCGGCAACGTGGGTACCCCGCCAGCCGCTTCAGCTTCAACACGAAAGGGGGGCGGTGCGAGGCCTGCGATGGGCAAGGGGTCCGCCGCGTGGCGATGAACTTCCTGCCCGACCTCGAAGTGACTTGCCCAACTTGTCGCGGGGCTCGGTTCAATCGGCAAACGCTCGCCGTTCGGTACCGCGATCGAACGATTGCCGACGTGCTCGCCCTCAACATCCGCGAGGCAGCCGAGTTCTTTGAAAATCACGAATCGATCCGCCGCGTGCTGGCCACGCTGGTGGATGTTGGGCTGGGATATCTAACCTTAGGCCAACGCGCGAGCACGCTTTCTGGCGGCGAATCGCAACGGCTCAAACTGGCCGCCGAACTCGCTCGCCCCGCCGTCGGCCATACGCTTTACATCCTTGATGAACCGACGACAGGCCTGCACACCGACGACATCCGCCGATTGCTCGCGGTTCTGAACCAATTGGTGGATCAACGAAACACGATGGTCGTCATCGAGCATAACTTGGATGTCATTCGATCGGCCGATTGGGTGATCGACCTCGGCCCCGAAGGGGGCGCGGGCGGCGGCACGGTCGTGGCGACCGGCTCGCCCGAAGAAATCGCCGCCTGTGCAGCCAGCCACACCGGCCGGTACTTGAGGAGTGAGGAGCGAGCCACTTAGCGGCGGCGGCCACGCCGCTGCGATCACCCGGGTGCTCCCCTACCACCAACAGACGCCAAACGCCCGGCAATAGCATGGCAGCGCTTTGCGAATCACCAAGACACCGAGACGCACTCTACCTGCCGGGCGCGAAAAATGGCAGAAGCCCCCACGCCCACAAGCTCGCACCGGCGTGGCCGCCGCCGATAAACCATCTTCACGCGGTAGACGCCTGCAGAAAACCGCGTTACGATCATCGCATCGCCTACTCTGCGGCGGTGTTCCTTTTCTCCCGTTTTCGATAGGACAATCGCATGCACCGACTCATAAGTGCGCTGGGAATCGTCGTGTTCTTGGGGTTGGCCTGGCTCATGAGTTCGCACAAGCGGCGAGTAAGCCCGCGGATGATTGTAGGCGGGCTAGCGCTGCAATTCACATTTGCCGCGATTGTATTGCGCACGACGTATGGCGGCGCGTTCTTTGATGCACTGGATACGGCGTTTACCACGCTCTTGTCGTGCGTAGATGCGGGTTCAACGTTTGTTTTTGGAAATGGCTTTGGCGAGCACTTCTTCGCCTTCAAGGTGTTGCCAACGATCATTTTCTTTTCGGCTTTCATGTCGATCTTTTACTATTACGGCGTCATGCAGTTCATCGTGAGCTTTTTTGCCCGGCTCATGCAGGTGACACTCGGCACGAGTGGCGCGGAAACGCTCTCGGCGGCCGCCAACATCTTTGTCGGCCAAACCGAGGCTCCGCTCGTGATTCGGCCCTACATCCTCTCGATGACAGTTTCTGAACTCAATGCGATCATGATCGGTGGTTTCGCCACGATGGCCGGCGGCGTACTGGCCGCGTTTGTGGAGATGGGAATCAGCGCGAAGCATCTGCTCAGCGCTTCGGTCATGGCGGCCCCTGCCGGCTTAATGGTCGCCAAGATTCTTCAGCCCGAGGTGGATGAACCCAAAACACGTGGGCGTGTCAAGCTCGACGTGAAGGACCCCAGTGCCAACGTCCTCGAAGCGATTGCCAACGGAGCGGTCGGCGGGCTCCAACTGGCTCTGAACGTGGCCGCCATGCTGATCGTCTTCTTGGCACTCATTCAGCTCATTAACCTTCTGCTCGGCTGGACCGGAACGCAGTACGCGCACATTTGGGGCGGCGAAGAGAGCGTTAAGCACACGTGGTCGCTCAATGCGGCTCTGGGCTGGCTCTTCCAGCCCTTTGCCTGGCTCATGGGGATCGAATGGACCGATTGTGACCGGGCCGGCGAACTCTTGGGCCTTAAGATGGCCACGAACGAGTTCATCGCTTATAAACAACTGGCTGATTGGGCCAAGCCAGGCAGTGAAATCGTCCTCAATGAACGCACGCGGCAAGTCATGACCTATGCCCTGTGCGGATTTGCTAACTTCAGCTCGATCGGCATCCAACTCGGCGGCATCGGCGGCATCGCTCCCGATCGCCGCAGCGATTTGGCTCGGCTAGGCCTGCGAGCCATGCTCGGTGGTACGCTCGTGGCGTTCATCAACGCCTGCGTGGCGAACATCGTGATGTACTAATCGACCTGGGGATTGTTAGGCATCGGTAGGCCCGCCGGCGGATTTCGAATCGGCTGATGGTTGATCGCCCGACCCGCCTTTCCCCGATCCTCGGCCCATTTCGTATGCCACCAACGCGGCGATGCCCAGCCAGATCATATCCAACGGTGAGCCGAAACCGCTCGGAGACATCCCGCGGCCAGAATGGGCACCAAGATCCTTCGCCATCATGTCTTCCATGCTCGGAATGGCTTGGTCGCCTTTGCCATCGGTTTCTCGGGCTTTATCGCCTGCCGCATCACTCTTAACGGCATCGCCCGAATCTTTCTCAGAGGCTGCCGAACCACGCTTCCCTGCCGAGTTCGCTTGGGCCGAGGCCACTTGGGCCACCAGCCACCATCCCCCAATGTAACCAGCCAGTGCGATCAGCATCGTCATCGCGCCGCGAGCGTAGCTGGCTCGGCCGGCCGTGCCCCCGCACGCTCGCACCCCGAGCCCTGTGACAATCGCAAACGGGATCGCTAGCCACACCTTGTCGATGTGCAGCACCATATACAGCGCCAACAACACCCCAACCCCCACCGCCGCGCCAACTACCGCACCCAAGAACGACTTGCAAAATTGCATGATGAGATCCTCCCGCCTTGTGATTCAATTACTGTATCGGTTCAGCAGTACCAGGGTCAAGTTAATTCTGAAGAATGGTACCAAGAAAGCTCGAAGGAAACACATCGGCCATCCGTTCTTCGGGATCGAATCCATTTCGCGGCTGAAATCAACCGCTCCACAGGGCCGATCATTTATTCAAGGCGGGCGAGTGCACAGGAAACCAACCCGAAGCGTCAGCGAGGGGGAAAACGCACTTTCTCTCGCTGATGCTTCGGGTTCGTGAGTCCTCGCTGCCCCGAACATGAATAACGGATCGGTCCTGCCAACCGTGAAGGCGGGCCGGGGATATTGCGCGTATTGCAACGGGGGCGGAAACGTGTTTTTGGATGCAATAATCGGCGCTATTTGCGACGGGGGCCGGGCGATTCTGCCGGGAATTGCAGCGTTTTCCGGGGTGGGGGTGTCGCAATAATCGATGATTTTGCTCATGGTTGCGAACATTAGACCACGGGGGTGGGTGATCGCCGTTGGTTGGGTGCTTCGCCAGGCCCCCGGTCGTTGACCGGGGGCTAAATGGGATGATTGCACACGATAGGCTACGGAGCGCGTGCCCGATGTGGGGACGTGGGCGTCGGGTAAATTGTCAAAGAGCCGTTGGCCGCTGGTTCGGCGTGTGGGCATCTTAGCAGAATACGGTACACGATTCCACTAGAATTTTTGGCCACTTGGGGGGTCGAGGGACGAGGGCCAGAAGGGAGGTTGTGTGCGGGTTGGGTGTTTAGCCGCGACGCGGAGCGGAGCGCGGGGCGGGCGACAGGACGACGCAGCGGAAAAGCCCTTCGTTGAAGCACAGCATTCAAGGATCTAGGAAGTCTTGGAGTTGCTTGCTCGGGTTCCAACCTTCGGGTGTGGCGGTTCCGCGGCTGGACCAAGGCATGCCCTTAGCAAGCCACTGGTTCCGCCATTCTTCATAGACCTTAGCACGGCGCTGAAGGTCGCCACCTGCTGAATCATCGTATCCGAACTGAATACCACAGCAGGGCAAATCTCGTCCGAAGGCGATTCCTTCGACCAAGGTTCGAAAGCGAGAAGAAAACCACAAGCGGGGCAGTAGTAACACTTGTTCACGGACTCCACGGTACAACTCCTGGCTGTGCGTTCCGATAGTCGAGGTTTGTCGGGTAGCCGTGTTGAGCAGGATTCGGCTTGCAAAACGTCCTGGTAGTCCCGTTCGCGTTGAACGAGCCAAACGAATTGGTCGCAGGGTCCAAGACTCTTATCGCCCCGTCGGGCCCAATCTTGGTAGGCAGTCCGCGAGCCTGAGATTCTTGCAAGAACCTCGATACCTGTTGGGCATAATCATCGGAGCTCCTGGCACCAAAGTCCGCGTCGTGTCGCCTGAAATGATCAGCCAGCGTTCCCGGCCGTCCCCAAGATTCAGCCGTACCGACTGCGATCCGCGGAACAGGCACCTCGTAGCTACGGGCGGTTGACCTTGCTTTAAACGATCTCTTGGCTTGTTCTCCGTGACCTCTGTGTGCATCGTGGTGAGAAATCCGGGTTAACCCGATCGCCACCGTGGCTCTCAACTCTCGGTTGGTGAACCATTCCGTCTGGGGTTGGGAGGAGGGAGGCCGTGTCCACTTTCACGAATCGTGCCGCTTGGGTCGCGGCACCTACTTCTCGGCCCAAAGTGAAAAACGGATCGGCCTTGCCCCACGTTGCCGCAGTTTTGCTCATTGGTGAATTACATTATTGCAAAGCGGGGTGTAAGCACCGATGTTTGCGGCAAGTGCTAGCGTTGGCAGTTTGCTGCGGAATAACGCTTGTTTTCAGCCGCTTTCTTATTTTTTTGGAACCTTGCGCGCACTTTGGCATCGTTCGTGCGTAATAGGAATGTCGTGGCTGTCCGCATGGGAGCAGTCATGGGGTGGTCGAGTGCTGTTGCGGCCATCACCCGCCTGGGAGGTCGATCCGAATGGTCGATGAGGTAACCGTTCTTTTCTTTGCAAAGGGAGTGAGTCATGTTAGTTCTTTCACGGAAGTATCAGGAGAAGATCCACATTGGCGACAACATCACGATTACGGTGTTGCGTATGAAGGGGAAGGCCATCCGCCTTGGAATCGAGGCCCCGAGCGAGGTGCCAGTCGTTCGTGGCGAGCTGGCCGCCCAAGCAAGCGTTCCTTCGGGGCTTTCTGCTGAGAAGAATGAGGAGACTTCCCACGAACTCGAACAACCCAACGAGGAAACCGCGCTTCCAGGCCGTCGCTTGGCAACCGCACTAGAATCCAGGAGCCTGTGGGGAACCGATTCGAGCCCCAGCATGCCGACTCAATCGAACGGGAAAGCCCCACTGGTTAAAGTTGCACTCACGCGAATCCCGCGTAACATGATTCGCGCAACTCGCCCCGCGATGGCATCGGAAGCTCCGAACTTCACTCCTGTTCGCGCAAGTGCCGAGTAGTTTCAAGAGTAGACGTACACTGAAGAGCTGTTGCGGCCGAGGCTGACAGCTACGAGAGGCCATCCATCAATTCTCCCACAACAAATTACTTGCAGCCGCCGGCGGTAGCCGGCGGCTACAGGAAACGGGATCCCGTTGATTCGCAGACATCCAGAGGAACTATTCCAAAGGATCAGTAGTTGGGTGTTTGTCCGACGGAAGGAGGTGCGACCTCGGCGCGTCGAGCAACCTGATTGGCCGGGCTGCCTGGGAAGTTTTCCAATTCGGCCACTTGCTCGAAGAGCAGGCGTCGCACTTCCAGCACACTTTGGGGATGTCGATGAACGTTCATGTGGTCGGCCGGCACCACGATTTGAGATTCGAGTTGCGGGGTGTTATCCAAACGCGCGCTGGAGACAGAAACGACGCCATCGCCCTCGCCGACGAACCATTTCTGCCACCTGGGCACCGAGGCCTGCCCGACGACATTATGGTACGAAACCCAAGGCCCCGGCGAGGCGGCTAGCAAAGGCGGTAGCAGCGGCGAGTCGGGGGCCAACGATTCGATGCTTGTGTTGATCTTGGTGGGCGCATCGGAGCGAAAGAACTTACGATTTTCGGCGAGCAGCATGTTCTGAGCCCGCAGCATTCTGTTGGGCACGTCGATCAACTGGGAACCCGCCCAACGCGTGATATTGTTGGCGAACGGACTGCCGCGGTGAGGCGTTCCCAGCGTAACCACTCGACGAATCGAAGGATTGGGGCGGAAGTAGTATGTCGTCGCCAATGCGCGAACTGTCTCGGGGTTGGCCTTCAATTGGGCGAAGGGCTGGTCGCTAACGGTTTGCCAGAATGCATCGGCGCTTTCCACGGTTTGCAGCTTGGCGATAAGCCCCCCCATGCTGTGGCCGACCAGTACCATTTGGTCGAGCGCCGGGGCTTGCCGCGAGGGGTCAACCGTCCGTCGCATTTTGGCCAAGTCTTCGCGCATCTGCGTGGCACTGTTCCAGAAGGGTTGGCCCGTGGGGTAGAGGTAGAACCAGAACTGGTAGTGCTCGCGCACCTGGGGTTCGCTCCGCAGGTCGTTATACATTTCCATCCACGTGATCGGGCTCGACCACAAACCATGCACCATCACGACCGGCATCTTCCGCGGATCGTAAGGTTCGAGCATGTACAAGCCTTGCAGCTTCTTCGCTTCGTTGGGGTGAAGCAGCCCGACAGTGGAGAGATCGCGGTCTTGGAACTGAGGCTGGTTGAGGAAGTACGCCAGGGGCGTGCTCAGGTCTGCTTCCAAGGGCACCGCCTTGTTCGCAACCTCGATCGTTTTTCGATCGAGTGGGTCGTACAGTTCGAGCACGAACCGCGGCGCGGCTGGGTCGATGGCGGCCGGAGTTCGCCTTGCGTAAGTCGCCTCGTCCGCACTGACGGTTCCCGCTGCCGACTCGCCGGGTTTCTCGACGCGTAAGAAGGCCGTCAACGGGAAACAAACGTTGGGTGGATAGTACTGCTCTGCCGCATCGTGGCCGGGGTGGGGCTTGCGAACGGCGATCAACGGCACGCCCAGTCCGTACGTGTGGTAGTGATTCTGAAGCCCCTGAATTTTGTAATCGCTGACGAACTCGAGCCGATCGATATCGTCCTCGTGCCAGCCGGTGCTGTGAATGGCCACGCGGAAGGAACAAGTGTTGTTGGCCGTGGAAAGTGTTCGCACCATGCCGGGGCGAATCTCTCCTTCCCGTTTCACAAGCCGCAACAACCCCTCCAGGGATTGGTTATAGAGATCGCACGCACCGCGAAACTGTGGGTCGTACGCGTTGAGCGCGAACGACGACCAGCCGTCAGATCGCCCCGGCATCGGCTCGAACAGGTACCGGTAGGCATGGAGCATCGCGGTGCCGTGAAATTGCTGTGCTCGCTGGCGATGCAGATTCTCTGCCTGCGTGGCCGTGATGTACGCGATTTCGGCAATTGCGTATTCGTGTTCGCGGCCGGGTTCGCGGCGTTGCAAGTCTTCAAGCCGAGCGATCAAGGCCGCCCGATCGCCCTTCAGTTCGCCTTCCAAGTCGTACCTGCGGAGCAGTTGCAGTGTTCGTGGCGTGGGTTTCGGACCGGCCGACGACACCAGATCGAGCGTTCCCTCCAAGGGGTTTCGTGGTTTGTCGCGCACTTTGACCCATTCCGAACTGGTGGCACACCCCACCACAAGCAGCGAGGCCGCGACGGCAACCGCCATGGCCGGCCATCCCCGCTTCGCCCCAATCATGCGGCGAGGGACCTTGCAACAAGGGTGGTTGAGCAGCATACGCATGGGGTACTGAAACAAGAAGCCGCGCTCATGCTTGCACTGCGAACCGTGTGGCGTTATGCCGCGGCTTCGGCGGCTACTAACTCGGCGATGCGCACGCAAAAATTGTCGTTGAGCACGAGTACTTCGCCGCGTGCGATGAGGCGGCCATTGGCGTAGATATCCACGGGGTCGCCCGCGAGCTTATCGAGCGTGATGACCGCCCCGTCGTTAAGCCGCAACACCTCTTCCAAGTTCATCTGCGTTCGGCCAAGCTCGATCTTCAAATCAAGCTGCACGTCGTTGAGCATATCTAGGCCGGCCGATTCGTTGGCGGCCTTGCCGCCGGGCAATGGCTTGAACTCGAATGGGGTGACCCCCGCGGGCAGCGGCGTGGGGGGGCCATCAATTTCGCCGAGTGCCGCCTGAGCCTGATTCAGGAGCGCATCAATGCTGGCTTGATCCACGTGGCCCGACTGCTGCGCGGCAGGCGCGGCGGCCGCGGGCGATGCGGCCGGGGCTACCGTGGCCGCATCACCACCCGACGCCTTCTGGGCCTCGGCCAGCATTCGCTCGATCTCGTTTTGGCCTATCAGATCTCCGTCCGCCATAGGAATCCTTCCCGAGCGTCTTGGCGCGGCTGCCCGCGTTCTATTGGATCACATGAAGCCGCAACCTACTTTGAGTTCGTAGGCTACCCCGGCACCTTGGCTGCGTTGGATCGCAGTCCTTCTCGACGCTCACCGTTCCACGAAATTGAACTTACTGAACAGCACTTCCTTGACGAGTGGTTGGCCCAAGGAGCGGTTGGTTTTCTCTAAAATCTGCCGTTTGATCAAGCCCAACCCGGCATCGGTCAGGTCGGTAGAGTTTGCACCATGCATCGTCAGCATGATTTGCTCGCGAATTCGGGCTTTGCTCTTCTCCAGGCGATGCTCAAATTCGGTCGCTTCCTCTGCTAGCACGGTAACATAAACCTGGAAATCGATCGCCAGCGTCGTATTCGTGCCTGGGTTGAACCGGGTGACGTTGTACGTTCCCAGCTCCATTTCCACGATCCCTTCGCCGTGGTCTCCGCCTCCGCCATGACTCGACGCCGAGCTTCCGTGAGGGTCGCCGTTGTCATGGTCCGATTCTGTCTCGCCTTTCGAGGCGGCGGATAGGTCCTGAGCCAGCTTTTCGGTATCCTTCGACGTTGGGATCAGCATCGAGGCCACTACGACCTGCACGACCACCACGACCGATACAAAGGCCACGGCCTTGATGATCCGAAACAAACCACGACCACCACGGGGTGCTGGTTCGGCCGGGGCTTCCTCTTCTTCAACAGTCTGCGGCTTGCTGGACACGGCACCCACTCCCAACATCTGGAACAACGAGCACGTTCGATACCGCCGAACCGCACCGATACGGCGCGCGAAACGGCTACTTGCAAGCGTAGCTTACGGCAAAGCACGTGGGAGATGTTTTTCCCCGCGGAAACTACCTCCGGAGGGCCAAGAGTTCATCGAGCAGTTGCTGAGCAGTCGTGATGACCCGCGAGCCGCCCCGGTATTGAGTGGAGGCCAAGATCAAATCGATCAGGTTTTGGCCGATATCGGTGTTGGAAAGCTCGACGGCCCCGGCGGTCAGCGTGCCCAAGCCCGAGGAGCCTGGGATATCGCGGAGTGGTTCGCCCGAGTTCACCCCTTCCGCCCAAAGGTTTTCTCCAAGTTGCTGGAGACCATTGTTATTGGCAAATCGGGCCATGACGAGCTGCCCGAGGTCGCGTGTCACGCCGTTCGTATAAACGCCTTTGATAAGCCCGCTCTCGGTGATCGAGAAGCTGGCGAGCGTACCCGCGGCAAAACCATCTTGGCTCGAAGCCTGCATGCTGTTGCTCTTATCGTGCAAGGCGGTGACCTGCGAAAAGTCGAGGTCCACGGTCACGGGCGAATTTGCCGCTACCTCGCGTCGTTCGATAGACATCGTGCTATCCGTCGCACTGATGAACTTGCCGTTGCCATCGAACGTGATTAGCCCGGTGCCAATGAACGTATCGACGCCCGTCGCTTCTTGGTTATCCGGCGAGGTGGCGTACCAACGGTAGGTCGTTACGCCCCCGTCCGTCGTCGATTCTAGCGCCGTCGTCAACCGAACCGAAAGGGGAATGCCGAGGCTGTCGTACACGATCATTTCCGACGAGGTACCATTGCCGTCAACGTCTTCTGGACTGGAGAACGTGAGCGGAATGGTCGATGGGGTACCACTGCTATCAATGAGCCGAAGTGCATTTTGATCGATATGGA
>JADZFK010000182.1 GCA_020849945.1 Pirellulales bacterium
AAATCCGTTGGGGGGTAACCCCCGTGCGGGTTCGACTCCCGCCTCGGCCACTTTCGGCGTGTTCCATACGAGTGCGTGGGGGGCGACGTACCTGCGGGGTTGATATTCCCCGGCGGGCTTCTGCGTGAAGATTGGCGCTTCGCCTTGCCGCAGTATTGTGCTTTACCGCAGCGTGGGGTAATGAAGGGGCAGCGGTTGGAGGTGCGTGTCGATTGTCGTGAGGTGCCAGCCGCCTAGGTTGGCGATGAAGAGTTGGTTGTTTCGCAGGGCGATGTTGGTGGGACGGCAGAGAAGTTCGCCGGTCGGGTCTTCGCAGAGGATTTCGACTTGGCCGCCTGGCAGCCCGAGCATAATGGCGTCGGGTTTGTAGCAGGCGATGACGAGCTCGCCCGTTTGCGCGAATGCGATGCCATCGGGGACGGTTCCGCTTGGCAATACGTACGCGACCTCGATCGTTCCATTGGGAGCTTGCAGGGGGATTCGCACGATATCGGCGGCGGGGCTTTGCGCGATGTACAACCACTCGCCCGTCGGATCGATCGCCACACCGTTGGCGAAACGAAACGGGCCATCGTGAAAGCGAGTCGTCTGGCCATCGGGCGAGATGCGGGCGATCCAACCCGTGCCCCGCGGATTCCAGTAATCACCCGAATCGGAGACGAACGAATTTCCTTGGGCATCAAACACGCAGTGGTTCGGAAGTTCAAACGCTCGATCTGCCGCGCCGGCCGAGCGCAGGGCAACCTCGCCGGTTGCGCTGATGGTAAATACGCCTTTGCGAATGAAGTCGCAGGCATGGATGCGACCTTGGCCATCGGCAGCGAGGCCCAGCAGAAAGCCCTCGGTCGAGCCGATCACGCGCCATGAATCGGCGGAATCAAACCGGTAGACTTGCCCCGCTTCGCCCCCCGCGTACAGTACACCTTGCGAGTCAAAACATAAACTCTCGGGGTGATCGAGGCGCGAGCCCCACAATCGGCAATTTTCGGGAGTCATGCGCATCGCCGGGTCCGGTTGTTCGGCGGCCGATCGGCCAATCGCTTTCGAAGTTCGTTAGGAATTAGCAGAGCGCGTGAATCGCGGGGCGCGGGCAGGCATTGCATTAACCTTGCGAGGTCTTGGTGCTCGATGGGTTGCTCGGGGGTTTGGCGGCAAGCGATGGCGGCGGAGATGGATTCTTGTTTCGATTCTTGCTGCCGATGTTGTTCTCGAGAGTGGTGATGGCGTGTTCGACATTGCCCGACCGAAAGGTAGCTAAGAGGGCCATGTGCTCCTCGTAAATCTCGATTGGGTCTTCGTAGTCGGTTTGTTGGGTTTCCCAAAAGTGATGCCGGATGCGAGCAACGATGGAGTTCCAGATTAATTCGAGATCGACTTGCCCGGCACGCCGCACAAGGGCGCGGTGAAAAGCCACATCGTGTTCGGCGATGGCAGGGTAATCGCGGGCCAGGCAGGCTCGGCGCATCCGCTCCAGGATTTCACCCCAATGAGCAAAGTCCGATTCATCGAGCGTGCCAAAGTAGGATCGCAGCGCAAACGTTTCCACGCTGCGGCGAATCGGCAACACCAATTCGCGCAGTGAATCGGGGGGCCGACGCGCAACGCGAACGCTTGCGTTCGGCCGACCTTCAAGCAGCCCTTCGTGCGTTAGCAACTGAAGCGCCTCGCGCACCGGCGTTCGGCTAACCCCAAATCGCTCCACCAACTGCATGAGTGTCAGCCGCTCACCTTCGGCAAAGCGGCCACAAAGCACGTCATTTCGCAATTGCTCGACAATCTGATCCCGCAATGTGAAGACTAACGGTTTGTCGTGAAGCATACGATCATTCCAATCTGGCAATCCGCGCGCGGGGCGGGTATGGCCATTGCTTGTTTAACCCCGATCCAGCCGCAAAGCCAATCCTCGCGTTCGGTCGTCATTGGTTCCAGTTCAACAAGCGGCAAGGTCGCATTCACCACGCAGTTATCAATAGAACACGGCTCCCTTTAGTCTAGCTGGACTAATCTCCTTGTGCGAGTCTCGTCGGCGACTGCTCAGGGCCGATCAGTTATTCATACTTCGGGGCTGCGAGGACTCACGAACCCGAAGCGTCAGCGAGGGAATGTGTGCTTTTTCCCTCGCTGACGCTTCGGGCTGGTTTCCAATACACTCGCCCAATTTGAATAAAGGATCGGCACGGGACGGCTGCCAAGCGTTTCACGGTGAATGCCCGGATATCCTCGATGATCATCTCGGCCGTCATCGTGTGCGTTTGAGATTCTTGGGATCATCCCCCACGGCCGAGCCGCGAACCGTGTGGGGCTTTTCGGTTCCCCATTCGAGCCGGATGACGAGATCGTTCACCGGCCCAGTGATTTCTTGAGTCAAACCCGAGGTCTCTGCACTCATGTACTTCTGGGGCGCATGCCACTTGTAGTCGGCCTCATTGACTTGCTCGGCCACGATCACTTCAACGCGGTTCATTCCAAGCTGAACGCCTTCGTTGCCAAAGTCGAAATGCCCCTGCTTATCCAAGGTGGCGAACGCCACGCGGCCAGGGCCCTTCGGCAGAAAACGGATCGACCCAAACGTCAGCGGCTGACCGTCGATCAGCACCTGCCCGGAGACGGCAACGCGGTCCGCGCGGCCTGGGCCGCAACCGCTCACCGCGAGTCCAACCAGAGCAACACATAGCATCGCACCAACCGCCGCCGGGCCCGGCGGTATCCGGCATCGGAAATGGAATGTTCGTTCAATTCGATTCATCATGCGTTGAAGACGTTTAGAGCAGTCGTTCGTTGGATGCGCGTGTCTCGCGAATGGTGGCACGGACTTCAGTCCGTGGCAGGTACGGACTAAAGTCCGTGCTACGTGTTGTGTGCTACATGTTGCGGCCAAAGGCCGCGTTAGGTGTGTTGCGAAGCAGTTTCCGGGGGCGTCAAATTCCTCGGGGGCGTTGGGAGGCAATGGTTGCGAAATCGTCGTAAACCGCTTGGTCGATGCTATCTTGAAGCGAATCCACGCTGCCATCGCCAAGCAGGAAGTTACAACCGCCTCCCGCATGCTCACTGCCGAACGCGCCGTTGTTACGTGCTCCCCACGACTCGGTTCGCACAATCCCAGACCCCGGCAGGGTATTAATCGGGTTCTTGGTCGTGCGTAGCGAACTCTCGTGCCTCGAAGCATAGGCCCACAAACTGTAACCGTTGTAGGTATCGCCACCACGGATTTCCCCGCAAGCCAACGTGTGGCTTAGGCCATCGGTGACCTTGCTCGGTTTTAGCCAAATCCCCATGTTGAACATGCCCGAGTTCCCGCACAGCGACATGGGGGCAATGTCGCTCGATTCCTGGGCTCCTTTGCTGGGGTTGTACGGCATGTCGAGCGGGCCGTAGGTGCCTTGGCACATTGCGTAGCTGCTGGTGCCGGCCTCGCCCTCGATAGGATACCAACCGCTTCCCACGCACAACTCGCATCGGGGCAGCGCGGTGTTCGAAGGGCACACCAAAATTGTCGGTCGAAGCCGGGCAACCGCCGCCCGATCGGCATACGAGAACCACGCAGGCGACATCGCCCAATTAAATACGCCCCCTTCTTGAACATGCGCCGACTCGTACATGGCCGCGTCTTCCATGTACGGTAACAACAGCACAAACGTGCTCGAACCCTGAGTCAAGTTCACACCCGTCGGGCATCGGCAGGGCGGGCCCGACGTTCCCGCCGAGTTGCACCCATATCGGCCAGGTGGAAATGTTTTGTGCGACGACAAATAGTTGTGGAGCGCCACGCCCACCTGCTTTAAGTTGTTCACGCACGAAGCGCGTCGCGCGGCTTCACGTGCCGACTGAATCGCGGGTAGCAGCAGCGCCACCAGGATCCCAATAATCGCGATCACGACCAACAGCTCCACCAACGTGAAACCATGTAGGGGTCGAGAGTCGAGGGTCGAGGGCCGAGGGCCGGAAAGCAGGTTTCGGATTGCGGATTTCGGATTTCGGATTGAGGTAGCCAAGAGATTTGAACTATTTGTCAAGTACTTTCGAGGTCGCATTTCGGAGTTCGGCAATCCGCAATCCGAAATCCGCAACCCGAAATTGGCTTGTGCCGCTCGGCTCGCGGCCCCTTTATGGCTGCCATCGTTTATCAAATTGCGATCCATAACGAGGTTTCCGGATGAACAAAAAGATTCAGAGGGAAAAGCGTGGAACGAAAACGAGGTCCGAAGAAAACTGCCGCTGTTTGAGGTCACGGTACCGCCGACGATCGAGATCGACGCGGCACAAAATACCTTTATCCTGCCGTCAAGCGGTGGAAAGCCTATTTGTCGATCTTCGTGGAGGTATCGAAAGCCAATCTCCTTTGGGCAGCAGGTACACTTCCCCCCATGCAGTTGCATGAAAGAGGCACCTCATGGGTTGAAAGGCCCACGAAAACGACTGAGAAACCGCACGGGGCCTAGCAATCCTAGCCATCCGCAGTGTATATTGTATGCAATGTGCTGTCAATGTTCTGTTTCATTTATCCCCAACACCCGGGTCGATCATTGATTCAAATTGGGCGAGTGTATTTGAAACCAGCCCGAAGCGTCAGCGAGGGAATAAGCACACTTTCCCTCGCTGACGCTTCGGGTTCGTGAGCCCTCGCTGTCACGTACATGAATGACGGATCGGCCCTGTCCTCAAGACCCGGCAAGTTGTTCCCCTTCACTCTGCCTTTGTAGCCAACTGCGTGTTGGTCAACCTCGACGTGCTGCGAGCAGGCACTTCGCCAGGTTGAGAAACGTATCATCGCCCACTGTTGCGGACCCCCCAAACCTTTTTCCGAAGTTACCCTCTGCCGAGGTAATTGAGCCCATGAGGATTCGAGAAGTCATTTGCCAGTTGTTGCGTAACCCAACGGTATTACATAGGACGGCCAGTTCGCAGGACGCGGTGCTGGTGCGAATTCGCACCGACTCGGGCCTGGAAGGAATCGGCGAAGCCGACTCCCAGCCTGAGGTCGTGAAAGCGATCATCGATGCGCCTTACAGCCATAACATTGCGTGTGGGTTGCGCGAGCTGCTCGTGGGCGAGAATGCATTGGAAACGGATCGGCTGTGGCAGAAAATGTTGCGGCGGACGATGTACTTCGGCCGGTCGTCGGTCACCATCACGGCGATGGCCGCGATCGACATGGCATTGTGGGACCTCAAGGGCAAGCACTTCAACGAACCGATACATCGGCTGCTTGGCGGTAAACAACACGATCGGATTCAGGCTTATGCTTCCGCATTGTTCGGCCGCGATCGCGATGAAACCAAGCGAATTGCCGAACGTTGGCGAGGTGCCGGTTATCGGGCGATCAAGCTCGGCTGGGAACCGATGGGTCCTTGCCCGAAGCTCGATGAGGAGTTGGTCCGCGGTGCCAGGGAAGGCATGGGGGACGATGGCATCGTGCTGATCGACGCGGGTTGTGTTTGGGATGCGCGAACCGCCCTTCAACGAGCCCACTGTTTCGCCGACTATCGCATCGGATGGCTCGAAGAGCCGCTTCGAAGCGATGATGTCGATGGGTATCGTTGGCTCCGCGACCGTTCGCCCGTGCCCATCGCTGGCGGAGAACAAGAGTGCGGCCGCGAATCGTGGCGTCCGCTGATCGATCGCCACGCGCTCGATATCTACCAGCTTGATCTGGCTCGCAACGGCTTCACAGAAGCCAATTACATCCGGCAGCGTGTTGAAGAGATCGGCGCACGGCTTTGCAACCACTGCTACACGAGCCCAGTGACGGTCGCTGCCAGCTTGCATTGGTTGAGTACCTGCCGCGATGTGTTTCTGTTCGAAGATTCCGTCGATGATTCGCCACTGCGGCACGAGCTGACCCACGAGCGTGTGCAGGCCACCGAGGGTTTCATCCATGTACCCGACGGCCCCGGTTTGGGCGTCACGCTGAATGAGGAGTTCATCGCTGCTCACTTGGTGGCGGAAAGTGGCCGCCGCGAATCGGCTTCGCCGGTCAACTCGCCCAATTTCGCGAGCCGCCGATCCACTTCTGTGCGTGGCGCGTCGGCGGCAACCTAGCGCTTTGACAACGTTTAGAGCTTGGACAAAGCACTAATGCTTTGTTGGATGAGCAGCCGTTTCTCTCGAGCTCGGATTCGGCGTATGACCGAGCCGAGACGGCTCGGCTATATTTACGATACTCACGGAGCCGAGACGGCTCCGCTATCGATGCAAAACGCGGAGTCAGAAAACACGGCTTCCTTTTCTCCGACAACCCTCCGAGTAGTTCGATAACTCCCGATGACGACCCTCTTGCATGGCGTTTTTACGCCCAATATGGTGCCGCTGGATGATGGGGGAAGCATCCACGAGGCCGAGCTGCGCCGTTATCTTGCGTGGTTGATCGAGCGTGGGGTCCACGGTTTGTATCCGAATGGTTCCACGGGTGAGTTCCTCCGGTTCACCGCCGAGGAGCGGAAGCGGATCACGCAGATCGTATGCGACGAATGCCGCGGCAAGGTGCCCGTTCTGGCCGGGGCGGCCGAGGCCAATGTTCGTGAAACACTTCGAGCCTGCGAAACCTACGCCGGGTTCGGCGCGCGGGCCGTGGCTATCGTCTCGCCCTTCTACTACAAACTTGGTCCCGAGGCGGTGTACGCCTACTTTCACGAAATCGCCACGAACGCGCCGATCGATGTTACGCTTTATAACATCCCCATGTTTGCGAGCCCGATCGATGTGCCCACGATCCAACGACTGGCAGAGTTGCCTCGGGTCATCGGCATCAAAGACTCTTCCGGGGATATTTCGCTGATGCTACGGATGATGGCGGCCGTTAAGCCGGTCCGTCCCGGATTCGCGTTCTTCACCGGTTGGGAGGCGGCCTTGTTGCCGATGCTCCTGATCGGGTGCGATGGCGCAACGCTGGCCACCAGCGGCGTCGTGCCCGAGGTCACTCGCGCGTTGTTCGACTCGGTCGCGGAAGGAAGGCTCGAGTTGGCACGCGATTTCCAGGAACAGTTGACACCGCTTTTCGACACGTTGCTAACGGGAGACGATTTCCCCGAGGGATTCCGCGCTGCCATAGAGGCTCGCGGCTTTCGCATGGGGCCAAGCCGACAGCCTCGTGGGAATCGCCCGACGCTTAGCGCGGCGACTCTCTCAACGAAAATCGCTCGCGTGACCGCGCTATTAGAGAATCCGCCAGGGCCGCGACCTTTGCCCGATTGAGTCGCTGCCGAATCGAGTCGTTACCAAGTGGATTTCGAGCAATTGGAACGACACAACAATTTGGAATCGCATAGCTCTTGGAACCACAAAGAGTACGAAGAACACGAAACATGAAGAACAGGAAGTGTTTGATGACAAATTGGAAGCGGATGAGAACGGCCGGCGAAGCGATTCGTCGCCGGGCGTTGTGACTCGAATGGTTGAGGTGTGCCCATCATGTTTGGTAGTGCCGATCTCATTGCGTTTCTCTTGTATTTTGGCGTTGTTATCGGCGCGGGTTTCTTGGCGGGGCGTGGAAAGCGAGCGTCGGTCGAAGGCTATTTTCGCGGCGACCATCGGTTGGCCTGGTACACGATTGGCATGTCCATCGTGGCGGCTGGCGTTAGTTCAGAGCAATTCGTCGGCGAGGCCGGCTTAGCGTATCGAATTGGCATGCCAACCGCCAATTGGGAGTGGATCGTCTTTCCGTCCCTCACGATCTTGCTTTGGTTCTTCGTGCCGCTTTACGTGCGAGAACGCGTGACCACGATGCCGGAGTACCTTGAACGCCGCTTCGGCGGCACGTCGCGAACGCTGTTCGCTTGGCTTTCCATTGCTAGTTTTGTGTTCGTCAACTTCCCTTCCACGTTCTATGCGGGCGGGCTGGCGATGGAACGCATGTGGGGAATCCCGCGCTTGATGGCCGTTCTCATTCTGGCCGTTACGACCGGGGCTTACACGATTTACGGCGGCCTCACCGCCGTGGCCTGGACTAGTTCACTGCAATGTGTGCTGCTAATGGGCGGCGGGCTTTACGTTTTTGTTGCCGGCATGCAGGCCATCCATTGGGACTTCGCTGCCATGCTCGGTTCCGGCGGCGAAGCACACCTGATCGTGCCCGCAAACAACCCCGACTTACCCTGGACCGCGCTCGTCGTGTTGATGCTCTCGACCAACACCTGGTTTTATGCCACGAATCAGTACATCAACCAGCGTTGCCTGGCGGCAAAGAACGAATGGCATGCGAAGTTGGGCATCCTGCTGGCCGGTGGGCTTCAGCTATTGCTGCCGCTTGCCACGTGCATGCCCGGCATGATCTGCCGCGTTCTCAAGCCCAACTTGGCCAATTCGGATCATGCCTACACCGAGATCGTCAGCGCGGTCGTGCCCTCCGGAATGGCCGGCCTCGTGGTTGCCGCGATCCTTGGCGCGATCATGTCCTCCGTCGCCGCACTCGTGAACTCGACCGCCACGCTCATGACCCTCGATATTGTCAAGCGTTCCGTTGGGCAACAGTGGCCCGAGCGGCGGCTCGTTCGGTTTGGCCAATGGGCCGGTGCGATGGCCCTTGTCGCCGGCATTGTGCTGACCCCTCTGATCGATCATTGGGATAGCATGTTCCGTTATGCGCAAGATCTGTGGGCACCGATGGCCGCGCCAACCGTTGTCGTCTTTCTTGCGGGCGCGCTTTGGCCCGCCGCGGCCGAACGCGGCTCGGTCGCCTGTTTGGTGGTAGCCATCCTCACCGTCCCCTTTACGCTCTTCAAGAGCATTCTTGCCGAGCACGACATTTTCCTCGTGCCCGCCACGCTCGAAAACTCGATGGTCGGGGCCGCGGTTGTCGGCCTCATGGCCTGGGTTCTCATCGCAACCCTCCAAAACAAACGCCCCCTCTACGTCGAACTCGGTTATGCCGCAATCGGCTGCGCCGCGGCCTTCGCACTCGGGGCGTATAGTTCCACGCTGGCCGTCGTATTGCTGGCGGCCGTCATGCTCGGTGCCATCGTCTACTTCGCCCTGCAACGCCGGGTTGCCGTGCCAAACATGTGGGATCGCTCGATGTTTGCCGATCCCCACACGGGCAAAACTCAATGGGTTGTGTGGCTCGTGTGGTTGCTCCTTGCGGGACTGTTCTCGCTCGTGTACGGGTGGTTCTGGTGATCCAACTTGAATCCTCCTCATTGCTTGTCGAGATCGCCCCCGAGGTCGGCGGGCGCGTCGTCCGCATCTTCAACAAGCCGTGCAATTACGATTTCCTCTGGCGAAATCCTCGCCTTCCCCTCGAGCGATTACCGGTCGGCACCGCGTACGATCCCAACTTTTTCGGCGGAATCGACGAGCTTCTTCCGAATGATGGCCCACTTGCCACGGCCGATCTTACGCTTTTCGATCACGGCGAATTGTGGACAACCCCGCTCGAGTGCAACACGCTTGGCGGGGCGGCGCGGCTCTTCGGCCGACTGCCCCATGCCGGGTTGAGCTACGAGCGCACGATCCGACTCCGCGCGAGTGAACCGGTGCTCGATTGTGATTACACGATAGGAAACATCACCGATCGCCCGGTGGAGTTTTCGTGGCGAATGCATGCCGCGCTGCGGATCGAAGAGGGGGACCTCATCGAGTGCCCTGCCGAGGTGGCCCAAGTTGCCGACCGAGCTTGGTCGCGTTTCGATTCTCCGGAGCCTTTTCCCTGGCCCCGGCTTCATGGTACGCTCGTCAATGTCGTTCCGACCCCCTGCGGCAAGTGCGACTTCTTCGATCTCTTACGGCTTCGCGCGGGCCACCTGGCGTGGCGGCGTCCGCGTAACAACCTTCACTTTGCTTACACGTTCGACCTCACCGTGTTCCCTTTCGCCACGATCTTCGCTTCCTACGGCGGTCTCGATGGACACTACACCGCGATCCTCGAACCCGCCACCAGCCTTTCCGGCCCGGCTCGCAAGTTGCTGCGACTGCCGCCGGGGGCACAACTTCACACAACCGTCTCCATCTTTGCAGGCGTCCCATCATGACCGATCGGCGTAAAGTTATCGTGACCGGCGCTTCCTCCGGCATTGGCGCGGCTACCGCCCAACGCTTCGCCCAAGATGGCTACGACGTGTGCCTCATCGCACGGCGTGAAGCCCTGTTGAAGCAGGTGGTCGCGGGCATGGCACCGGGCGATCACCTCGTCTGCCCCGCCGATTACAGTTGCCCCGAGCAAATCGAGCGGGGCCGATCGTGCATCGCCACACGCTGGGGGCGTTGCGATGCGCTTGTCAACTGCGCGGGGGTGTGGTTCCCCGGCCCCATCCTTAAACCCTCGCTCGATGAATGGCGCAAACCGTTCGACATCATGTTCGACGGCGCGATCCACGTGACGAGGCTCGCGCTCGACTTCATGAACGAGGGAGGCCGCATCATCCACATCACCTCGATCCACGGGACACGCACCGAACGAGGTTCGAGCGCTTACGCGATTGCCAAGGCGGCCATCGACCAGTTCTGCCGTGCCCTGGCCAACGAACTTGCACCGCGCGGAATCTTGGCGAACGCCATCGCGCCCGGTTTCATCGATACGCCCATGAGTATCGGCCCCGATGGCGCGAATGAACTCGAATCCGATTGGTTCCGCAACGTTTACGTGACCGGTGCCCGGCTACCTCTCGCCCGAGCAGGCCGCCCCGAGGAAATTGCCTCGGTCGCCGCTTTCCTGGCGGGGCCCGACTCGTCTTACATCACCGGACAAGTTCTCACGGTCGATGGCGGACTGACGATCACCTTTTAAACCGATCGCGACCGTCGATCGCGAACATTCGCTCTTTGCCTCTCGATCCGCACTTTCTTGCGCACACCATGCACTTTGCATGAAGAAGCCTTATCGTATAGCCGCCGACGGAAGTTGGCGGTTCGGCAATCACGCAGCTACCGGCTTCCGCCGGTGGGCCGGTGACGCCAATGGCTGTAAACCGCAGGGCCAATCCGTTTATTCCAATTGGGCGAGTGGTTTGGAAACCAGCCCGAAGCGTCAGCGAGGGAAAAAACGCACTTTCCCTCGCTGACGCTTCGGGTTCGTGAGTCCTCGCCCTCCCGAACATGAATAACGGATCGGCCCTGCACAATCGGTAGGTTGGCTCGATGTACGGGCCGAATTGCGGCATTCCACTTCGCACAATGTGCTCAAGGAACGGCACAGGCATTTACCCATCGCCTGCGGCCTCTTCGATTCCATATTGCACGAGTTTTTTCTTGAGGGTTGTGCGGTGGAGGCCGAGTAGGCGGGCGGCGGGGGCGCAGCGTTGGCCGCAGCGGTGCATTACGGTCGAGAGGAGCGGCGGTTCGACTTGTTCGAGGAAGCGTTCGTACACGGTGCCCGATGAGTTGGGATCGGCCAAGAGTTGCTTCGTGATTTTGGCGACGGCTTGCGAGAAGTTGGTTTCTTCGGGTCCTGGCCCATCGCCCGACTCAGCCTCCGTGGCCCACACGTTGGCCTGCGGGGGCGGTAAGTGATCGGGCATTACCGTGCCGCGGCGGGCGAGAACGAGTGCGTGTTCGATCGCACTGCGAAGTTCGCGCACGTTGCCGAACCAGGGGCGACGTTCCAATTCGCCAAGGGTCTCTTCGGCGAACGCAACCTGTTGGCCTGCGAACTGGACCGCGAAGTGATTGGCCAGCAGGCGGATGTCATCGACTCGTTCGCGCAGGGGCGGCAGGTCGATGACAAACGTGTTGAGTCGAAAGAGCAAGTCCGCGCGTAGGGAACCGGATTCCACTTGGGACTGCAAGTTGTGTCGCGTTGCCGCGATCACGCGAAACTCCGCCTGCTGCGACGATTCAGCGCCGAGCGGATGCACTTCACCGCGATCGAGAACGTGCAGCAGTTTGCTTTGCCACGGGAGAGGGATATCGCCCACCTCATCGATGAACAGCGTGCCGCCGTGGGCTTGAGACAGCAACCCGATGCGGGGTGGCGTGCCCTCGGCGGCCGATGAATCGGCTTGGCCGAACAACTCGCGCTCAAGCGATTCGGGTGCGATCGCGGCAAAGCTCAGGTGAACGAAGGGGGCGTGGAGTCGAGTGCTGTTGGCATGGATAACGCTCGCGGCCAGTTCCTTGCCGACCCCGCTTTCGCCACACAGCAGAATCGAAGCATCGGAGTTGGCGGCGAGCGCGATGCGTTTAAAGGCTTGCTGCATGATGGGCGAACGCCCCAGCATGCCGCCGGGGGCGAGGCCGCGAGGCGAGGCCCCGATTGCCGTGGAAAGGGGATCGGCGCGGAGTGCCCGGTCGATCACGGCGCGGATTTCGGCGACGTCGAAGGGTTTGGCGACGTATTCAAACGCCCCATTGCGAATCGCGTTCATGGCCGTCGCCAAGTCGCCGAACGCGGTGATGATGACAATCGGAGCCCCATGCAGTTCTCGCTCGAAGGCTTCCATGGCATCGAGGCCATCTCGGCCCGGCAATCGCACGTCGAGGATGAGGAGGTCGGGACGATTGTTGGTCGCCAGGCAAAGCCCTTCTTCGGCGGTCGAGGCGACATCCACATCGTGCCCCATTCCTCGTGCTAGCCGAGAAAGCCCCCACGAGATCGAAGGTTCATCGTCGACAACCAGTATTCGCGCCATCGTACATTCCGATCGAGAGTGTTCCGCGGATGCCACCGGGTAGAACGCGAACCCGGCGGGGGGTGCATGGCCCGTGCCGGGCGGCGCCTTCAACCATGCGAGTTGCCGAGATGCCATGCACGGCGGGGTGTCATGGGCGTTGTTGTTCTGGGGTGGCGACTCCACCGCTTGGAGGAATCGAGACGTGAAATCGCGTCATCCCCGAGTGCCGGTCCCATACGATCACCCCATTATGGGCTGCAACCACTTCGTGTGCCACAGCCAGCCCCAGGCCCGCGCCTTCGGGCTTATCGGTAACGAACGGCTCGAAGAGCGATTGGGCCACGTCGGTCGGCGGGCCAGTGCCCGTGTCGCTCACGATCAGTTCGACCATGCCGGTGGGGTACGCGAGAAGTTCGACGAGGACCCGGCTTGCGGGTTCGCGGCCGATGGCATTCCGTTGAGCGGCTTCGACCGCGTTGAGCAGAATGTTGAGCAGGGCATGCCCGAGGGCTTCTTTGTCGCCGTGGACCGTGATTTCGTGGCCGGGCAAATGGCATTCGAGTGCCACGCCCGCGTGGGCGGCCGCGGGTCGAACAAGGGGCAGTAACTCCTCCACCATGCCTCGGAGGTCGAACTCGCGTTTAGCAATTTGGCTTGGCCGCTTGCCCACGCGGAGGAATCGTTGGAGTTGGCTCTCCATCAGTTGTAGCTGCCGTTTCGCAACTTCCAGGCATTCGTGGGAAGTGCCAGAGGATGGATGGTCGTGGGGTTCGGCCGCGAACCCCGATTGTTCCGCGACATAAAGATCAAGCGCCATTCGGCAACCCGTGACCGCATTTCGAAGCTGATGCGCGATGCTTGCGCCGAGGATGGAGACGGTTCGCATTTGCTCGGAGCGTCGAACTTGCTGTTCGTAATCAGCCAACATGGCCGCAGTTTGGTTGATCGCCACGGAAAGATCGCGGATTTCGTCGTTCACGGCGGGAAGGGGCGCTTGGCGGAAGTCGCCCCGGGCAATACGTTCGACCTCTTCGCGCAGCCGTGCAATAGTGCGAGTCATGCGATTCGTGAGGGCCAACGTAACGATCGCCAGTGCCAGCGCAATCACCACGCCGACCCCCAACGACGGAACAAACGCCTCGCGCCAGGCACGACGGTATTCATCCTGCGGAAACAACACATGCAACGTGCCCGTTCGCGTGGTGGCGGAACCGATCGGAAGCCGGACCGGGGTGTGAAAGTACCACCCTTCCGCCAGCATCCGCGAGGGCCCCAGTCGCACGTCTTGCAGGCGGACCACGACGTTTTCCGTGGAAAGGGGCGTGGTGGTGAACGTGGCGCTATCGAGCGTTGAAGCGGCCACCGCGCCCGACTCGTTCACCAATACGAACTCGGCGCTTGCCAGGTCGCGCATTTGCCGGAGCACCACGTTGGTAAGCGGAAACGAGGAGGACGAAAGTACTTCGACCACTTGCCGCAGGCGTTGTTCAACCTGGTCCGAGATCCGCCGCTCCACCAGCACGGCATTAACGACCCCCACCGCCACGAGGCCAACCATCGCCACGGCCAACAGCGGGAACATGATTTGCCTGCGAATGGTCCACCGCATCGGATCGCCGCTCTATTTCACGTTTACCACGGGGAGACGTCAGGAGGAATTGAGGCGAAGAGTCACTCACACTTGCCGTAATAGGCATTGTCTCAACACCGGTTCAGGTTCGGGAAGCGGTTCGAGCAAGGCCAAGAAACCGACGATCCACGAACCCTCCCCCAACCCCTCCCTAAAAGGGAGAGGCATTTCTTGGGACAAAGCCTAGGGCGATGCCACGGATCACCGATGTTCATAGCGATCAAGGCCCTTGGTCGATTGCGGGCGTGTCGAATGTTTCGACACACGTGTCGTTTGCGCGGCAGCCGGTTGGTTGGAACAACAATTCGTTTGAAACGAACGTTGTCGTGAATCCGAAACACCTATCACAATCGAGTAAAGCAAACACATTCATCAAGTCAATCATAGATGGGATTCTCGCTCGAATGAATACCCGGCAAGAACTTCAGAATACGCAGCCGATGGATTTCAGCCTTGTAGGAGCCGCGAGAGGAGCGGCCCGCGCTTATTTCGGATTTCGGATTTCGGATTTCGGATTGCCGAACGCCGACAAGCAACCTCGAAAGGACTTGGCAAATAGTTCAGATCTCATGCGGTCCTCAATCCGAAATCCGAAATCCGAAATCCGAAATCTGCGTTCCGGCCCTCGACCCTCGCCCCTCGACTCTCGACCCCCACATGCGTTCACCTTGGTGGAACTCTTGGTCGTGATTGCGATCATTGGCATGCTTGTTGCTTTGTTGCTGCCGGCCATTCAGGCGGCGCGCGAGGCGGCCCGGCGGAGCCAGTGTCAGAATAATCTTAAGCAGCTTGGCCTCGCGTTCATGAACTATGAATCGGCCAAGAAAGAGTTTCCGCTTTCCATTAAGAAGGCCGACAGCGTAACAGGACACGGTCTCAATAATTGGGCACCGTTCGTACTCGCGTATTTGGAGGAGGGAAACATTGTTTCGGGCTACGACCTGAAAGAAGATTGGTGGCGTGACCCGAATCGAACCTACGTGCAGACATTCTTGCCGGTGCTCATTTGCCCATCGACCCCCGACCAGCGACGCATTCAGGATAAGCCTGAATCCACCCCACCGAACAAGACGGGGGCCTGTGGCGATTACTTCACCCCGGCGGGCGTTCATCTGGATATCAACAACGTGCTGCCGTCCGATCAGCAGTTTCCAACCTCCGGGGTCGACTTGCGAGGCGTTATCCGGTGGGAGGAGGCAAACAACTTGCACAATAAGATGAATCGAGTGACGGATGGCACATCGCACAGCATCATGGTTGGGGAATGCGCCGGCCGGGAAGACGTGTGGCGACGTGGGCAAAAGTACGATGTCGACTACACGGGCAGCCCGAAAATACGCGCCCGCGGCGGCGCTTGGGCCACCAGCGACAACGCCTACGAAATTGGCCAGCGCAAAGCATGGAATACTTCGTTCGATCCAATCCCAGGTACGGTGTCCATCAACAACTCGAATGAGTGGGGACATTGCTTCTACGCCTTTCACCCCGGTGCGGCAAACTTCGTCTTTGCCGACGGATCGGTTCGAACGCTCGCCGAGTCGATCGAGCTTCGCACGCTTGCCGACATGGTAACTCGCGCTGGTCAGGAGGTCTCCCAAGCGGAATGATCGTTCATCGCATTCGTTCTTTGTTGTGCTTGGCTGCGGGTGGCGTGGTGGTTTGCTTCGTCGGATGCTCTGGCGCCACGGGCCCCGTATGTGTACCGGTGAAGGGCGCGGTTACGTTTAGGAACAAGCCTGTTTCCGAAGCAATGGTTGTTTTGCATCGCGTGGGCGGCGATGTGGAAGGCCATCAGAAGCCGATGGCATATACCGACACCTTGGGGCAGTTTGTGCTTACGACCCACAAGCACAACGACGGAGCACCGCTCGGCGAATACGTTGTAACGGTCGAGCTGCGCGCACCGCGTGTCATCGGCGAAGAAACCGTACGCGACGGCCAAAACGTGTTGCCCGCCAAGTATGCCACGCCCGAAACCTCGCGCATAAAATACACAGTTGTTCCGGGCGATAACACAATCCCACCGATTGAACTTAAGCAATAACGACAACCGGCCGCTCAGCGTGACACCCACAAGAACGGGCGGCCGCTCTCGTCGATACGCACCGAGCTTCCTAAACGCGCCTGGGCCAGCACCCGATCCAGTAGCCGTTTGTAGCTCATTCGCGCCTTGGGAAGCGTGATAGGAATCTTCGTTGGCTCGATCTTGAACGCGGACAGAGCTGCATGGTCTAGGTACGCAGGCACCTTGAGCCGCGGCCCAATCGCCGCCAGGGCTTCTTCCAATGAGTACCCGTCGATCTCCGCGCTCAGCGATTCCATCAGCGAAGGCGCAACGGCCCCAGGTGCCCGATCGGGTTCCCAGCCGATCGGCCAGTGCTTCATTTCAATATCAGTGCCGTTTGTCTTGCCGAGTGTGTTCTTGCGGATGGCCTCGGGCAGGCCGTCGAGTGGTTCCACGCGGTACTCGATCGCGCCGCCACGCGGCTTTTCGGGTCGCATCGCCAGTTCGTAGCTTCGCAGCAGCATGGCCAGTGCCGTGCCGCGCGATAGGCCGTTCAGCTCGTCGGCCACGGGCGGATGTTCGCCACGTAGTGTGCTCTCGGCCGCACGGGTCAGCACAAGCTTGTGGGCGAATTGCGCCTGCAAGCGATCGAGCGCCGTACGCGGCGACAAGCCTTTCGTATTGAAAGACACAGGCGGCGAAAGATCGTCGAAGACAGACGACAGTTCCTTTTCGGTGAGTCCGTACCGACCACGCGGCGCGGTGAGCGAATCGACGCCGTCGGCCGCAAGTTGATCGAAGTATTCCTTCAATCTTGCACGATCGCTGCGTTTGAATGTGCCGCCGGGCAGACGAAGCACTTCGTCTGTGCCAAGTATCCCAAGCACCGAAAAGCTGGCCTTCTGCCCCGTGCCATTCGTTTCGATGCGGGGCTGGTCGCCCGGTTCGATGCCGCGGAGGCGAACTTGATGGATGCCGATGCCCGCCAGCAGTTGCAACCACTGTTGCGGCGCGGTAATTTGCAATCCACGATCCGTGGCAATTTCCAGTTCGACCAAAGGCGCGGCACCCGCAACCCCAGCGCCCATCGCCGAGAGGATCGCTACGGCAGTGATTAGGAACAATCGCGGTTTCATATCCCCAAGTATAGCACTCATTTCGTTCTGCCAAGACGTTCTAGCCCTCGACCCTCACCTGCACCGCGCTCCGCTCCGCGTCGCGGCTAAACTTTCAACCCATACACAACCTTCTTTCTGGCCCTCGCCCCTAGTCCCTCGACCCTCTTACAGGAGCCTCGCATGTCTCGTCCCGTAACGATCTTCACCGGCCAATGGGCCGACCTCTCGCTCGAAGAAATGGCTCGCAAGGCAAGCGACTTTGGTTACCAGGGGCTCGAACTTGCGTGTTGGGGCGATCACTTTGAAATCAACAAAGCGATGACCGACCCCAACTACGCGCGAGACAAGCGCGACTTGCTCGACCGCCACGACCTGCAATGCTTCGCGATTAGCTCGCACCTGGTGGGGCAGGCCGTGTGCGATCGCATCGACGAGCGCCACCGCGTGATATTGCCACCGCACGTGTGGGGCGATGGCGACCCGGCCGGTGTCAATCGCCGCGCTGCCGAGGATATGAAGAACGCCGCCCGCGCGGCCCAACAGCTTGGCGTTGGCGTGGTGAATGGCTTTACGGGCTCGAGCATCTGGCCGTTCTTGTACTCCTTCCCGCCGGTGCCCGATTCCATGATCGATGAAGGCTTCAAGCAGTTTGCCGAGCGGTGGAACCCGATTCTTGACGTGTTCGGCGAATGCGGCGTGCGGTTCGCCCTGGAAGTTCACCCGACCGAAATCGCGTTCGACATTGTCACGGCCCAACGTGCCTTGCAGGCACTCGGCAACCGCGAGGAGTTCGGCTTCAACTTCGACCCCAGCCACCTGCTGTGGCAGGGTCTCGACCCGGTCGAATTCATCCGCGCGTTCCCGAACCGCATCTACCACGTTCACATCAAAGATGCGATCGTCACACTCAACGGCCGCACCGGCATCTTGGGCAGCCACCTCAACTTCGGCGACCCGCGCCGCGGCTGGAACTTCCGTTCACCCGGCCGCGGCGGCGTGAACTTCGAGGAAATCATCCGCGCGCTGAACGACATTAAGTACGACGGCCCGCTGAGCGTCGAGTGGGAAGACACCGGCATGGACCGCGACCAAGGCGCCCGCGAAGCCTGCGACCTGGTGAAGAAAATCGACTTCGCCCCCAGCGGCGTGGCATTTGACGCCGCGTTTGCGGAGAAGTAGCCAAGGGCAGCATTCGGTGAGAATCGGTGTCGCGGTTGCTGGCGAACGGAGGAACGATGGCGGAAAAGCCTTTGCATGTGGTGACGGGTGCCTTTGGGTACTCGGGTCGGTACATTGCGACTCGTCTTCTGGAAGCGGGCGTTCGTGTGAGGACGATCACGAACTCGACCGAGCGTGGAAGCCCGCTCCAAGGGCGGGTCGAGGCGCATCCGTTTCACTTCGATCGGCCCGATCAGTTGGTGAACTCGCTGCGGGGTGCTTCGGTGCTGTACAACACGTATTGGGTCCGGTTCAACGCGCGCGACTTCCAACACTCGTTGGCGGTTGATAACACGCTGACGCTTTTCCGGGCCGCCAAAGAAGCCGGTGTTGGCCGCATCGTGCATGTGAGCATCACGAACCCGTCGGAAGACTCGACGCTGGAGTATTTTCGGGGAAAGGCGGTGCTCGAGCGGGCGCTGAAGGAGTCGGGCCTTTCGTATGCCATCCTCCGCCCCACCGTGTTGTTTGGCGAGGAGGATATCCTGATCAACAACATTGCGTGGCTGCTGCGTCGGCTTCCGGTCTTCGGTGTGTTCGGCCGCGGCGAGTATCGGCTGCAGCCGATCTTCGTAGACGACCTGGCCAAGCTTGCGGTCGAGCAAGGAAGCATGAGCGAGAACACGATTGTCGACGCCATCGGTCCCGAGACCTTCACCTACCGGGAACTGGTTCGCACGATCGGCGAAGCAATTGGCAAGCCGCGGCCGATCGTTTCGGTCCCGCCGCGGCTGGGCTATGCCGTTGGTCGGATGCTCGGCGCAATCGTTGGCGACATCGTCATCACGTGGCCCGAGATCGAGGGCCTGATGTCGGACCTGCTGTACGTCGCGTCTCCCCCGGCCGGCACCACTAAACTTTCAGCCTGGGCACGAACGCACGCCGCCACCCTGGGCGCGCACTACGCCAACGAACTCGCCCGCCGCCGCGATCGAAAACACGAATACCTCGGCCCGCCCGCGGCGAAGCCCACGGTCGAATCGTAGCGACTCATAAGTTCGACGGTTGCGCTTATTGGGGAACCACGTAAAGCACAACACCGAATAAAACCAAGGCGATTGGAGTTTACCTTTCTTGAAGCTCGGGTTGTGCCGACCATGTCATCAAACGGGCATGGCGGCAATTCAACTCTCGGTTCGGGTTTTCGTGCCTTTCGCGTATTTCGTGGTTCTGAAATGTGCAATAGTCGAGCTCAGTCAGACTCAATGATCCTCATCACCTTTGCAGAAAGGGCGCGAACGACTTCATCGCACACGCGTTGGCCTTCTTGTGGGTTGGCTTGGCTTGGAGAGCCGTTCACGCCGCCGGTGCCTGGTGAGATGGCGGCCCGCGAGCGGATGCGATACCAGGGCTTCGATACGGTGGAGTCCTTCGCGCGATCCAGATGCGCGCGGGTGCCGACGGCCACTGCGATTTCGGTTTCGCCTTTGTCGGCGTGCGAAAGGTTGGAAAGGCCGGCTTCGGTCCAATAGTTCCAGTAGGCCGCTTGAAGATCGGGGTATTCTTCCCAGATGCGATAGAACGCGAGTTCAACGGGAAGACGGTTGGCGCCGTGGCCGCTGAGGAAGATTTGCCGCTTGAACCCGTGCTTGCAGAGGTGGCAAGAAAGATCGGTGATGACTGTGGCCAGGGTATCGGCCCGCACGCCGAGCGTGCCGACGTATTCCGCCATTTCGTCGGCGAAGCCGTAGGGCATGGGGGGCAGGAGGATCGCGCCGGTATTCTCCGCGATCCGTCGGGCGAAAAACACGGCCGTATCAATATCCACCGAGGTGGCGAGATGGGGCCCATGCGATTCCAAGAGGCCCAAAGGCATGATCACGGGGAGCTTGCGGTCCAGCGCCGCGATTTCATCGGATGTAAGTTGGCACCACTCTTTCAATGGTATCTCCTTGAAAAGGTCTTCACGAACATTGCCGCACCTAGCACACCCGCTTGCTCGGCAAGATCGGAAATAAGGATCGGCACTCCTTGGCCAGGCGGATAACGGAAGATGTGCTGGTTGACGTGTGCTTGGACATCGGCCAGAAAGAATTTGGCCGCGAGAGTCGCCCCGCCACTAAGGATGATCGCTTGTGGCGAGTAGGCATGGACCGCGTTCACCAGCAACCACCCCACATTGCGGCTCCATCGGCGTAGCTCATCGAGGCAGAGCGGGTCACCCTTCTCGACCCCTTGCTCGATCACCGAGCGAAAGTCGATGGATTTGGGATCGGAGAGATAACGTTCGGAGAGCGTCGAGGGGATGCCGCGTTCCAGCCCACTCCGCACCGCCAACACGAGCGCGGTCGCGGAACAGATCATTTCGCCCGTGCCACGCGCCCCCGTCAGGCATAACTGGTCGTTGGCCGCGTTCATCACCAAGTGCCCGAGCTGGCTACCGAACATGAAGGCGGGGTCCTGCAGGATGTTGCCGTCGAGCATGACCCCGGAGCCGATCCCGGTGCCGATGGTAACCGCGACAGCCCAATTGAGTTGCCTGGCGTGTCCGGCATATTTTTCGGCATAGATGGAGAGGACGCCGTCGTTCTGAGCGAGGACGGGCAAGCCAAAGCGTTGTTTGAAACGCGGCACGATAGGGTATTGTTCGAGCCCCGAAACTTTGCCGGGCAGCAAGACGACGCCGAGTTCCGGATCGACCGGCCCGGTGAGACCAAGCCCGATGCCGAGCGGCGGCTGCCCGATCTGGTCGATGAAGGCCTGAGTCCGGTCCAGAAGGCCTTCCACCACGAGGTCGATCGGAGTGCTTCTTGGTGAATTGATAATCTCCTGAGCGAGGAACTCCGCGTCGGGTGTGACCGCGCCAAGTTTCATGCGGGTGCCGCCCCAGTCGATGCCAAGATAATAGTCTCTCATGGCAAGTGATCTCATGGTAAGTGAAGGGTGAATTCAAACTTCAAATGCGACAACGGAAAGAGCGTAAATGTGCGGCGATTTTCGAGCGACTGTCGTGGCAGCCCGAGAATTCCAGGAGCGAACTGCTAGCGGCCTCGAAAATCGCCTGTTAAGTTGGCTTCCCATGTGTCGCAATTGATTCTTGAATTTACCGAGAAACAACTGCGAACCCTTAACAAGTGATTTCCTGCGAAGGGTCTCTGCGTAGTCGAACATGGCTGCCTCGGGCGCGGTTCCATCGAAGGGGAATGCCCGACATTATTTCGCTTGTGGCGACGTGGTGACTCACTTTCCCGAGCCATTCGTTTCACGCTCAGGCCCGGCAGGAGCCTCTAATTGCCCCATTTCATGGCTAGGGCATAGCCAACGGACGCTTCTAACATGCCTAAATGGTTGGTGTAGTTCTACGGGAACTAGGCTTTTCCCAATACTCCCCTCCCTTTTAGGGAGGGGTTAGGGGAGGGTTCGCGCATCCCAGGATTCTTGGCCTTGCTCGACCCGCTACCCGAATCGGAACCGGTTTTGTGACAAAGCCTAACTGGACAGCGCCACTTTGAAGCAAGCTAGCGTGGTTAAGTGCCTACGATGTGTGTGTTTGCATCCAAACTGATGGTTTGTGGCATGAACCTGTAGCAATTCGCTGCAACCCGAAACATGAC
>JADZFK010000183.1 GCA_020849945.1 Pirellulales bacterium
AGGTGCAATTTCTCTGCGGGCCGTGGTGAGCGGAACCGCGACGCCATGCCAGGCTGTCTGCCGCGTGGCGGAAACTGAAAAGGAAGCTGAGGGCGAAACGCGGTGGCCGGCGCAC
Organism: Pirellulales bacterium; assembly: GCA_020849945.1. Lineage (GTDB taxonomy): Bacteria > Planctomycetota > Planctomycetia > Pirellulales > Lacipirellulaceae > JABDGM01. Next base: position 116 of record JADZFK010000183.1, read on the forward strand.
CGGAATCAGGCGTGGGCATTAGGGTGCGAGCCGTTGCGATTATGTGCTGCTTTGCCCTGGCAGGGTGGCGGCCAGTGAGAGTGCGGGTTCGGGGTTGATTGTGGGTGCGGGGGTGGCGTGTTGTTGAACAGTGTCGATGAGCCGCTGCCACGTCTTCTCTGACATGGCTTCGGCCGTCGGCAGGAAGAGGGTGTGGGCGAGCCAAGGTGCCTGTGCGGGTTCGTGGGGAAGGTCGGGTTCGCTCAGCGGCTGCTCGTTGGGGCGAACGACGATCAGGCTGGAACGGCACGTGGCATCGAAGCCCGCGGCTCGCAGGGCCGCCACGACCGCTTCGCCATTCGCCACCACGATTGGCAGCACCCAATACGTGTGCGTCGGGTTGCTTGAACCCACCACGCACAAATTGGGTAGCGCCTGGGCCAGCGCAATCCCCCGTGCCGCGCGGTGGGCCAGCTTCCGTTCGCCGTGTTGAGAGAACCGACCGATTCTCCGCGAAAGCATCCGCGACAAGGGCTTGCTCGGCCGGTGGCGGAGTTGCGCGAACAATTCGCTTGCGGCAAACGAGTGGGCCGCATTTCCCAGAACTCGATCGTACTCGAACCCCAGCCCCTCCAGTACTCGCACGAGCAGGCCGTAAGTGGGCGGCCAGCTTAGCGCCCGAAAGGCCGAGTACTTGGCCAACCGCTTGAAGTACGACCCGCGACTTTGCCGCGGGTATCGTTCGTGGATGGCGATCATACGATTGCGGACCACATCGTCGGCCACTCGCGCGACGGCACCGCCCAGCGCGGTGGCCGTCTTGATCGGCCCGAAACTCCAGAGCACACAATCCGAATCGGGGTGCCCGGCGTAGCTTCCACCCACGAAAGCTTGGGCACAATCTTCAATGAGCAGAAGGCCGTAGCGGTTCGCCACCTCGGCGATCGCGCCGAGTTCCATGCGGCTGCCGAACAGATGGGCCACGAGGATCGCGCGGGTTTGCGGCGAGAGGGCTCGCTCCACCTCGGCGGCGTCCACCTGCAACGAATCGGCATCGATGCCTACCGGGACTGGTGTCAGGCCGTGGTGCTCGATGATCCGCGCCATGTCGGGGATCGTGACGGCCGAGAGGATCACTTCGCTGCCTGGCGGCAGGTTGAGGGCGGAGAGGTACAGGTCCCACGCGGTCCGCACGGAAAGGGTGAGGATGGCTTGCTCGGGCGGGAACCACCGCGGTGGAACGACTTGCCGCTCGGTGGCAGCGGATGCCGCTGCCACACCGTGCCAAAGCCCGGCGACCAGGTCGAGCCAACCGATGTCCAACTGTTTGCGAGGCCACATGGATCCACCACTCCGTGCTCGATGGAGAAAGCCCGTTGCGCAATGTCGATGGCGAGCGTCTCTGCCGTGTTTGCCCGAATTATCTATTTCATCATGCGCGGCCGCTTAAGCTTTCATCGTATCGTTATTCTGCCAAGTATTTTCAAGAATCTTTGTACACTAGGGCGGGGCGAGGGTTCCCCACCCTGGAATTCGTTTCCTACCGAGATTTATAGCGGTTTGCGAACGTTTGCGGGAACTTCATGCTAGCACAGCTAGAACTTAACATAATCCACAACCCGTTGTATAGCAGCATGTTATGGCAATACCAGGAATTGGGTTGACGAATGGCTTGGGGCGAGTAAGATCAGACTCCCTGATCGTACATGTTGTACCCGGAAAGGGCACGGGATACAATATATTGTGGTTTCAACACGGCGAATCCGCCGTATTTCCGGATTTTGGGATTTCGAGGCCCAAAATCTGGGGCCGTGACCTTCAATCGGCCGATTGAAGGTTGCGTGCACATACGTTCATTAGGTAGGATGCCCGTCATACCCAGCGCAGGAGGTGCCGCTATGGCGACCGCTCGTTCCCAGGTTTCGTCTTCGTCCAAATCCGTTCGACCGGCTGCCAAGCGATTTCACGGTCGGCTCAAGATCGACACGCAGTTCTGCCCGAGCGATGTGGAGGACCTTTTCGCCACGGTCGATTGGGAGGTGCGAAGTGCGCAGATTAAGGGCGAGAATGGCGAGCTGATCTTCGAGCAAACCAATTGCGAGGTTCCCTCGTATTGGAGCCAGTTGGCGACGAACGTCATTTGCAGCAAGTATTTTTACGGCGAGGTCGGAACGCCGGAGCGCGAGTTCAGCGTGAAGCAGCTTGTGCATCGGGTGGCTCGCACGATTGCCGACTGGGGCCTGGAAGACGGCTACTTTGCGACGGCCCAAGATGGCGAGCGATTCTATCGCGATTTGGCGTGGTTGTGTTTGCATCAGCACGGCGCGTTTAATTCGCCGGTGTGGTTCAACGTGGGGCTGTATCACCAGTACGGCGTGACGGGCGATAAGTGCAATTGGCATTGGGACGAGCCATCGCGCGACGTGGCGCAGCCCGAGAACCCGTATGAGTTCCCCCAGGGCAGCGCGTGCTTTATTCAGCACGTAGACGACAACATGGAAGACATCATGGAGCTTGCGCGGAGCGAGGCCATGCTGTTCAAGTTTGGCAGCGGCACAGGCACCGATCTTAGCACGCTACGGTCGCACCGCGAAAAGCTATCGGGCGGAGGTCGGCCCAGCGGCCCGCTTTCGTTCATGCGGGTATACGACCAAATTGCGGCCGTGGTGAAGAGCGGCGGCAAGACGCGTCGTGCCGCGAAGATGCAATCCATCAAGGTGTGGCACCCGGACGTGATGGAGTTCATCGAGTGCAAGTGGAAGGAAGAGCAGAAGGCCCGCTGCCTGATCGAAAAGGGCGGCTACGAGTCGAACTTCAACGGCGAGGCTTACAGTTCGATCATGTTCCAGAACGCGAACCTTTCGGTGCGCGTGACCGATGAATTCATGCAGGCGGTTGAAAAGAACGAGGATTGGACGACGCACTGGGTTACGGACCCGAAGCAGCCTGGCCCGACGTACCCGGCCCGCGAGATCATGGACCGGATGGCCGATTGCGCCTGGCACTGCGGCGACCCGGGCGTGCAGTACGACAGCACGATTAACCGTTGGCACACGTGCCCGAACAGCGGCCGCATCAACGCCAGTAACCCGTGCAGCGAGTTTATGTTCCTGGACGATACGGCATGCAATCTGGCGAGTATCAATTTGATGAAGTTCCGTCGCCCGGACGGAACGTTTGATATTGTGCGATTCCAATCGGCCTGCCGCATCTTTTTTATAGCGCAAGAAATTCTGGTGGATCACGGCAGCTACCCGACGCCCGATATCGCGCGGAACAGCCACTTGTTCCGGCCGCTCGGGCTCGGTTATTCGAATCTTGGCAGCCTGCTGATGAGCGGCGGCATGCCGTACAATTCGCACGAGGCGTATGGAGTGAGCGGCGCGATTACAGCGCTGCTGCATGGTGCCGCGAATCTTACGAGCGCAGAACTGGCGGAAGCGGTAGGTACGTTCGAGTGCTACGACGAGAACCGCGAGCCGTTCCTACAGGTGATGCAGATGCATCGCGAGGCGGTGGAGGAGATCGACCCGAACTGCCCGCCCTACTTGAAGGACGCGGCTCGGCACACGTGGGACGAGGTGCTGGCCGCTGGCCGCGTGCATGGCTTCCGCAACGCGCAAGCCACGGTGCTTGCGCCCACCGGCACGATCAGCTTCATGATGGATTGCGACACGACGGGGATCGAGCCAGACATTGCCTTGGTGAAGTACAAGCAGTTGGCCGGTGGCGGCATGTTGAAGATCGTCAACCAAACGGTTCCGCTTGCGTTAGCGACGTTGGGCTACGAGCAATCGGAAATCGGCTCGATTTTGGCGTACATCAACGAGCACGATACGATCGAAGGCTCGCCCGAATTGAAGGAAGAGCACCTTGCCGTGTTCGATTGCGCGTTTGTGCCGCGTAACGGCAAGCGTTCGATTGCGTGGCAGGCCCACGTGCTGATGATGGCGGCAGCCCAGCCGTTCCTTTCCGGGGCGATCTCGAAAACGGTGAACATGCCGCGGGATACGACGCCGGAAGACATTGCGAAGGCGTACTTTGACGGCTGGAAGCTTGGCCTCAAGGCGCTCGCCATTTATCGCGATGGATCGAAGGAGAGCCAGCCCCTTTCGACGAGCACCGAGGGAGATCGCGCGGCGGCGGCCGCCACGGCCAAGCCTCGCCGCGAGCGGCTTCCCGATACGCGGCAAAGCATCACGCACAAGTTCAGCGTGGCGGGGCACGAAGGTTACGTTACCGTGGGCCTGTACCCCGATGGCCGGCCGGGTGAATTGTTCATCACCATGGCCAAGGAAGGCAGCACGATCGGCGGCCTGATGGACGCCTTCGGCACGAGCGTATCGATGAGCTTGCAGTACGGCGTGCCGCTGGAGGATTACGTCCGCAAGTTCAGCCACATGCGTTTCGAGCCGCAGGGCTACACGAAGAACCCGGATATTCGCCTTGCGAAGAGCCTTATCGATTACATTTTCCGCTGGCTCGGCATCACGTTCTTGCCGGGCTACAAGGAGGCGAGCATGGGCATATTGCCCAGCGAGGAACGATCCTCTTCGCCACCAGCCAACGACGAGGGCGACGCGGAACCGCAGCCCGCGCCCGCCGCCTCGGCAAAAGGAAAGGCCGCGACCGGCGGGCAAAAGAAATCCCCTGAAGTGAAACCGATGGCGAAGCCCTCTGCCCCGGGTGCTGCGGGGGGGGCAACGACCACAAAGACCAAGGCGGCTGGCGGAGCCACGGTGGCCACGGTGCAAACCGCGCCGGCTGCAACCGTCATCAAGTCGCTTGCCACCAGCAATGGAAATGGCCAAACCAACGGCCACGCCAACGGCAAAGGCGGCGGCAAGGCGGTGGAAATTAGCGCCGCCCTGCTGGCCCGTGCCGGCGTGTTGATCAAGGACGCTGGCCCGACCACCGCCCGTAGCGAACAGTTCGCCGACTTCCAATCGGATGCGCCCGCGTGCGATAACTGCGGCGCTATTACCGTTCGCAACGGCAACTGCTACCTCTGCCACAATTGCGGCAGCAGCATGGGTTGCAGTTGAACGCGGTACGGTGTAAGTTCTTCTGCTTAGCCTTTCCCGCGATTCGGCTTTCGACGGGGCAAGGTAGGCTCTGTAGAAAACATAGCCCGGCCATCTTGGCCGGGAAAGAACGGTCGAAGTAAACGCCGAGTTTTCAGGTGCTGGTTTGCGACCCGAAACGGGTCGACTCTATGTTTTCTACAGAGCCGGCATGGTAGAGGGGCATGATATTTGGCCGCGGATTGGCATCCGGATCGGCCCCCGATCATTAGACCGGGGGCCAACAATGGTACGAAGCTTTGGGGCAATGACGACCTGGGGCAACATGTTACGCTAACCGTGAATGGGGCATCCTCGAGATTGAGAACCAGGAGATTCGTTCATGCGACGACACATGGCCTGTTGGATGGTTTGTTACTTGTTGCTCGGAATCGTTTCGGCAGATCGCCCCGCCTTGGCACAGGATTACACGGGGCTATCGACGCTTTCAGCGGGCAAGAACGGTGCGCAGCATGGGCTTTGGGTCGAAACGCCACTGGAGCAGCAGTTCAAGTCGAGCAAACGCGTGGTCGTGGCCGACATCACGGGGCCGGGCACCATCACGATGATCCACTTCGCTTTCCCGGCGAGTCATATTGATAAGAATATCAAGCTGGTTGAGCGAGAGCTTCTCATTCGCATGTACTGGGACGGCGAAGAGCAGCCGAGCGTCGAGGTGCCGTTTGTGGATTTCTTCTGCGATCCTGCCGGCACGAAGGCGGTAGTCAACACGGCGTTGGTCAACAAGTGTCGCGGCTGGAATGCGTACTTTCCGATGCCGTTTCGCAAGTCGGCCAGAATCGAGTTGGTTTACGAAGGACCTGTTGAGCCGGGTGCTGAGTTGTGGCGAATCATGCCCGCCTACAGCTACGTGTTGTACCGTACCGCCGAGAACATTCCCGAGACGGAAGGCTACTTCCACGCATGTTGGCGGCAGGAAGCCCTATTGCTCGGCAAGCGCGATTACGTTGCCTTGGAAGCGAAGGGCAAAGGCAAGTTTGTCGGCTGGAACGTTACCTTGCGTTTGCCGCAAAGCAAGACCTATCCGGTGGATATGAACGAGAAGTGGTATGTCGATGGCGAGAAGACGGCATCGATCGAGTTGCAGGGAATCGAAGATGCGTTTGGCTTTTCCTGGGGATTCCCCGAGGCGGAGAATATGTTTCCGATGACCGGTTACTATCCTTATCACGAGGGTGCTGCCGCCTATCGATTCTTCGTCGGCGATTCGATCAGTTTCGAGAAGTCGCTGCGGTTGGCCATCGGATTCGGCGAGCATGAGGACCCGATGTTCCGTCGCGAATACAGCAAGTCTGGCCGTGAGCTGCATCTTTCCACGACGTGCTACTGGTACCAAACCGAACCGCACTCGCCCCTGCCGGCGATGTTGCCGGTGACCGATCGTATGCCGCAGAAGACAGGAGAGTTGTCTTCTCGGAACTGAGGTTGTGATTTGTTAGAAAGTGGGCAACTGGTTTCGGTGCATGTGGTGGAAATGATCGGTTAAGACAGCGGCATGGCGGCCGCCGCTAACTCGAATAACATTTCATCACAAGCGCAGTTGCGTCATTCTGCCCTACTCGCGTTTTTCCTCATCCTCATCCTCATCGTCTATCACGTTCACAGCCCAGGCGGGGTAAGTGGCGTCGTTGCCGCGGCGGGCGTGCCATAGGATGCGGTTGAACGTGTTTTCGTCGGCGCGGTCGACATCGCTCAAATCCATCTTGAGCGATTCTTGGGCCCAGTGTAGCTGTGCCGGATCGGAAATCGCGCTCTTTTCCGGGTTCAGTTGGTCCAGCGGAATGTTGTTGGGCACGACGGTGTATGGTGTAAGGTCGGCATGATCGGTGAAGCAACTGGTCATTGGCGCGGCGGTGGAATCGAATTGGTTCATGGGGGGCAGGCCCAACAGCAGCTCCATGGTGCGGACCATGCTGGTTTGGTTGTAGTTCGTGCTATCCACCGTGCGGCGACGCGTGTAAGGGCTAATCACCTGCGCAATCGTGCGGTGGCCGTCGATGTGGTCGAAACCATTTTGTGGGTCGTCCTCGACAACGAAGATGCACGTCTCGGTCCAAAAACGGCTATGGCTGATGGCTTCGACGATGCGGCCGAGGGCCAAGTCGTTATCGGCCACGGCGGCTTCCGGGGTTTGCATGCCGGGCGATGTGCCGGACGTATGATCGTTCGGGAGCAGCATGATATTGAAGTTGGCGAAGCGGCCGGTCCGCTCGGCTTCCTTCAATTCGTTAATAAACTGGGCGGCCCGGTGGACATCGGGCACGACGAGCGGGAATCCCGTGGCCGTGGGGCAGTAGTGTGGTTCGATCGATTTGATGTTCGGAATCGCGTGGACATCGACCAGCCCGGTGCCCTGGATGAAGTCGTTGTAGACGTCGATGAACTTCGGGCCGCCTTTACGAGTACGGTCTTTCCAGCTTATGCGACCCGGTGCGAACTCGCCGTACACGCGCAAGGTACGTTTGTGTGCCAGCACGTTATCCCACAGGAAACCAGCGGGCGAGTAGGCCATCGCATCGCCGCCGGGGTACGGGTAGCTGCGCGGGAAACCGCCGAACGCTTTTTCGATGTAGTCGCTCACGTACGCCTCGTCGGTCCACTGATGGCCATCGGCGCTGAGCACGCCGCTGCAGTAGAAGTTATCCAAGAGTACGAACTCGGCGGCCATTTTGTGTTGGTTCGGCGTAATCTCGCGGCCGAATATGCATAGGTTCTTATCGCCTTCGCCCGCTTCCATATCGCCGAACACCTGGTCGTACGTGCGGTTCTCTTTGATGATGTAGACCACGTGCTTGAAGAGCGAAGGCTCGCCGTGCCGCTCGGGCACCGGGCGCGGCGACTGGTTGGGGCGGGGCGGCGCGAGCGCGCTAATCGCTTCGGTCTGGCGATTGTTTTCGAGAACCTTTTGCGTTTGGGCCGCCAACTCGTTGGCCGTAGGTAGTTTCACGAGCGATACGGTCCCTTGGTAATCGTGCGAGTTAAAGCCAAAAACAGCCTTTCCCTTCACCTTGCGGCTGCCTTTCCAGCCCTGGCTGCGCGAGCCGATGCCCTTCACGTTCGCTACATACAATTCGCCGCGGCGATCATCCAGTACCAGTCCCGCGGGGTACCATCCGGTGGGAATACACCCCAGGAGTTTGCTGTTCGGCGGAGCAAACTTCAGAACAGCAACCGAATTGTTGGTTGCATTCGAAGCCACCACCGTGCGCCCGTGTGGCATGATGGCTAGGGCGTTCGGCGTGCTGCCGAACAAGAAGCGGCCATCGGGCTTCGTGTCGATCGTTTCCACCACCGTATTGCCGCTGGTTTCAATGACGGAGATCGTGTCGCTATGGGCGTTGGCCACCAGCACGTGTCGGCCATCAGGCGTGGCAATCATGCCAGAGGGATGCAGGCCAACGACGATCTGCTTGGTCGCTTTTCCCTTCACCAGATCGACGACCGACACCGAGCCATCGTTGGCGATATGCCGCACCGGATCGACGCGAACGCGGGGTGAGCCACCGGAAGGACCGGTCGTGCCGCCAGGCTGCGGCAAGCGGCCCGCCCAATTGCTCACGTACGCCGTGCGACCAATGACCACGACGTCGTATGGCGCGTTGCCGACGGGGATCTCGCGAGTCACCTGGAGGGTAGCCAAGTCGATCTCGGCCAGTGTGTTCTTCATGTTGAGTGCCGCGAGAAGCGATTTTCCTTCCGGCGTGATCGCCATGCCAACCGGCACAACTTCGCCATCGCGCGGAGAATTGCGGGGTAACTTGATCGGTTCGGCGGCAGAGGGTTTCCCGTCGTCGCCCATGTTGAACACGCCGATCGTGTCGGCCGTCGTCGAGGCGAAGAGTCGTTTGCCATCGGGCGAGAACAGAATTCCCTTGAAGCTCTCTTTCTTGGCGGGTGCTTGGCCCAGGATCTTGCCCGATTCGACCTCGATGATCTGCACTTCGCTAAGATTGAGCACGGCAAGCCAGCGGCCGTCGGGAGCGAGCGCCACATCGGTCGGTCGACCACCGACGATTACTTGCCGACCGGCCGGCGAAAGTACCTGATTGGTCGGCACGACGATCTGGCCATCGTGTTGCTCGCCGATATGGACTCGGCCAGTTTGACCGCCGGCCAGGGAGTCATCGGCAGCCTTGCCTGCAACAGGCGAGGGACTGGCAATCGTTTGCGCGTACGCTTCGATTGCAGACCGCGACGGGTTGAAGGTCAGGCCCACGTAGAAAGCCAAAGCGGCTCTTGTCCATTTGAGCCAAGAGGATTCACACGAAACCAAAGTAGTTTGTTTGCGATGCCGACTCAATGTTCGCCCAGTGTGCATGGTGATACCCCAGCTAGAAGCAAGCAGTTGGTTGAAAAGCGTATGACGAATTCGTGTTGGATATCATGTCCAACCGACAGAGCGAATGCAATCGCCGCCCCGGCCAATGGGGGGGCATGGCAATTGCAATTCCCGTTTGAGCGCGACAACTTTGCTTCTCATCCAGCAGCTTCGGTTATTGAGTCTAGCCCGGGTTTCTCACCACGGTGCACACCGAGGTCACGGAGGTGAAGGTGATTGGGGCATTTGAAATTGGGTCATTTGAAATTGGGTCATTTCTGAAATGGTCAATGACAAATGGCAGGAGCATGTCCCTAGTTTAGTTGAAAAGGTGGTGTCTCCTTCTCCCGGAGTATACATTCCGGGGGTATTCATTTCATTCCTAGAAGGAGACACGCACCATGTCACGAAAGTATCCGAAATCGTCCGTTGTACGCAAGTCATCGAGTTGCCCTCGTGGTCGTCGCGGTCGGCCGCGGCGGATCGCGGAGCAGGCGGTCGCGCAGGCTCGGGAAGTGCAGTTGCCACTGGATGTGGAATCGCTGTTGGAGCTGTCGCGGGAGGCGCTCTCGTCGTTTGCCGTGGAGACGGGCCTGAAAGTGGCCCACTGCCTGTTGGCCGACGAGGTTGCCCAGCGATGCGGTGAGCGGCATGAACGGGTGGAGAACCGCACGCAGACCCGGTTCGGCCAGCAGCGGGGCTTCATCGCGCTGGCCGGCCAGAAGGTTTCGATTGACAAGCCCCGCGTGCGTTACACCGATGGCCGGGGGGAAGCGGAACTCGAACGCTACCAACTGCTCCAATCGCCCAACGCCATGCCGCAAGCCTCGCTCGACCATATGGTGAACGGCGTTTCCACGCGGCGTTACGAGCGGGTTGTGCAATTGGCGCGGGCGGGCTTCGGCGTGAAGCGGTCGAGCGTGAGTCGCGGCTTCGTGCGGGCCACGGCGGCCCAAGTGGCCCAGTTGGCCGAACGCAGGTTCGACGACGAACGCTTCGCCGTGATCTTCATCGACGCCCAGCCGTATGCGGGCGAAATGATGGTCGTGGCCCTGGGAATTACGGCTGCTGGAGAAAAACGACTCCTGGGCCTGCGGCAAGGAGCGACCGAAAACGCCACGGTCGTCACTTCCCTCTTGCGAGCGGGGCGTGAAGACGGACGAGCCCACGCTGTTCGTGCTGGATGGCGCCAAGGCCCTGCGCGCGGCCGTCGTGCGCGTGGGGGGCAAGTTCGCCGTTGTCCAGCGCTGCCAGGTCCACAAGCTCCGCAACGTGAAGGCCCACTTGGCCGAAAAACATCATGAGGAACTCGCGTCTCGACTCCACGCGGCGTACCAAGAGAAGAACGCGACGCAAGCCCGCACACTCCTTCTGGCTACCGTGAAATGGCTACGCACCATCAGCCCGGCGGCCGCCGCCAGCTAGCCGCCAACCTGCCGGGTTGCGCCGTCTATCACCACGCGCTCAGCCAACCAACTTCCGCGAATCCAACGACCCCTTAAGCCTGAATTCCTATCACGAGGTTTCGGATCGCACGAAAAGACGCTTTTCCAGTGCAGGATATCGAGCGGACATCATTGGTCGGTAAGAAGAACGGCACCATGCCTTGAGCACGTCTAATCGCGAAGATGGCCTTCTGGGTTCCTCTCTGTGGCTCCCGTGAATTCGTGGCTTGCCTCATACAATGTGGCGGCCAACATTCCCGTTGAATTACTCATCGGCCTTCGCTAGGGCACGGTTGCCATAACATGGTAGCAACTACGGATGTCTGCACTGTCTACGTTTCAATTGAACCCTATCGGATTGTTTATCCGGGAGCCGACGGCGATGGTATACAGGGACTCCCCTCGCCGCTGGCTCGAGGGTAAACGACCGATGGGTTTTGAGCTGCGCAGTTATCCGTGAAGCCGAGGTTCGGATGGCCACCAAACCACACTGGGGGTAATGGTTGTGGCTCAAAAAGAAGCATTTCTCGCTCCGATGCTACCCTGGTACCGTGGAGTAACATCGCTGTGCGAGGGATCGTCTCGGTTGTACTGCCGCGATCTCGAACGAGACTTCGTCGCCAATCGTGATGACGAAAATCTTAAGGGGAGTGCCGAATATCTTCCGTGACGCGATTGATCGCTATCTCTAGAGTGGATGTGAGGCGCACAAACCGGTCCCTTGCCATAACGGCATCTCGGTACGCCGCGCGATGCATCCATTTCTTGTCGGGTTTGCCTCTGAATCTCAGGCGAACGCAACGCCTGCGAAGAGTGAAGACATTCGATTCACAACCGTGATACTAATCGCGAAGGAGCCTACGAAGATGATTTCCTCCAGGTCGCACAAGAGTTTCAAGTCTTTGGTGGTAGCTCTCTGCTGTACTTCCCTCCCACTGCTTTCATTCGTACCGCCCGTTCATGCCGAAACTTGGCTAAACGGCGGCAACAGCTTGTGGGCGAACATCAACAACTGGGACTCCTTGAATGTTCCCAATAGTGGCTCTACCGTCTACTTCGATGCGGCCGGCAACACGACCGTAGACTTGGGCGGTACAAGCCGCGACCTGCTTGCGCTTTTCTACAATGCAGGTTCCCAGAACTACACGCTCACCGGCAACGCGGGTGACGCCCTCAACTTCACTTCCGGCGGTTCAATCTACATGACCACCGGTGCGGGTACGCAGATCATCAACTCGGCCCTCGGCCTCAACGGCGGCGCGTTCTCGATCACCAATGATGAAACGACCAACAGCCTTACGCTTAATGGTGGAATCTCGCTCACGAGTGGCACCGCCGACGTGCTAACCATCGCCGGCACCGGCAACACGGCAATCAACGGCGGTATCGCCTCTGGCGCGGTCACGAACCTCACCAAGAGCGGCACGGGAACACTTACGCTCGGTGGAGCCAATGGCTACACAGGCCCGACAACAATCCTCGAAGGCACGATTAGCACCACCGCCGTCAATGCCTTGGGCACGGGCCATCTTTTGTTCGGCGATACGTCGGGCTTTTCCACGACTGTCGGCAATATCAACATTGGCGCCGATCAGACGATCGCTTCCCTCGAAGTTGGCGTCAATTCTGCTTCCCCGAACACCATTTCAATTAGCAGCGGCAACACACTCACCGTTGCCGGCGGCACTGCGGAACGCCTGTTTCTCGTGGGAAATTCCGTCGCCTCTGCCGGCAATAATACAACCAATCTGGTCATCTCCGGTGCCGGCACCCTGACGATCAATGATGCTTTCCGCGACATCGTCGTCTCGCAACTCTATGTCGACGACGACCTCAGCAGTGGTCATGCCACGCTCGATATGTCTGGACTCGCAACATTCAACGCCACGGTTGAGGAAATCTTCATCGGTCGGCCCTCCACCTCAACTGGCTCTGCTGAAGGCAACAGTCGATCCACAGCCACGATGCGTCTGGCGAACTCAAATAATATCTCTGTTCTCGGCGCGATTGGCATTGTCGTCGGTGCTGAACACGATACAGGCGGCCTACCAACGAACGAGCTTTTCCTAGGCACCTCCAACAATATCGGTACGGGAAGGTGGGTCGTTGGCAACGGGCGCGCCTTGGCATCCGTGGCATTTGATACGGGACTCGTCAACCCCACAGCTTCCCTATACGGTGCCTCGGGTCCAGGTTCCCGAACAATCATCGTCCTGGGCGACCAAGGCAATCTAACCTCGGTTGGGGAAAATACAGGTGGATCGTCCGACATCACCGGCACCATGGATTTCACGGGCGGGACGGTGAATGCTTTGATCGACAGTCTTTATCTTGGCTACGGGGCGACTCGAGTGACAAGTTCTGGCTTGCGCGGCAAAGGAGATGGCTTCTTTACATTCGGCGGATCGGGCAGCAATGTCGATATTAACACGCTGGAAATCGCTCGCAACTACAGCACCACGACGTCCCATCCCAACGATGATCCAGCTCTCACGAGCGACAGTGCGTTCACCATGAACGACGGTACGCTCGTCGTCAACACGGCACTCCTCATTGCGAACGATATCGATACGTCGAACACCACTAGTGGTACCACCAATTTGCAAGGCTTGCTGACCATGAATGGCGGGAATGCCACGATCGGTACAAACCTGACGCCGGTTGACACGATCCTTGGCAACCATATCGTCGGCGGCAATGCCGGCTCTTCTACTGCGTCGCTCGTGATCAACGGCGGCACCTATACCTCGAATGGCGATATTCGCGAAGGCACGCTCGGCAACGGAACAATTATTTCCACTCTGACGCTCAACGGTGGCACCATCGATATGACCGGCGGCAATATCGGCGCTGCAGGCCAAGCGATTGACAATCTGAACCTACAGGCCGGCACACTCGCAAACGTCAATGAAATCAATGGCGGTGGCGGCTTCAGCAAAACAACGGGGGGCACGCTCAATATCTCCGGTACGAACGCGATCTCCGGACCCATCGCGGTTAATGGGGGTACCCTTAACCTGGATTCTTCCAACCAATTTGCGCTCGGCGCGGGCAATGTTGCTGTTGACGATGGCACCACTCTCGGCGTCAAAGCTTTCAGCACCAGCAGTTCCGCACTCACGACCTCCGGCAGCTTCACGCTTGGCTCGGTTACGGGTAGCACACTTGATCTCACTCTTGCTGGTAATCCCTCAGCGCCTCTGCTCAACTTCGGCTCCTTCACGACGGGAGGCCTTAGCACGATCAACCTGGCGTCCACCTCGGCCCTCTCGCCGGGAACCTATACCCTGATCGATTACAGCGGCACCATCGGCGGCGCGGGCTTTGCCGGCCTTGCCACCGGGTCCATGCCCCTTCGCACCAGCGGCACGCTCGTGGATAACGTCGCCAACTCCTCCGTCGATATCACGCTCGCCACCGATTCCATCCGCTGGAACGGCGGCGTAAGCAGCGTGTGGAATATCAACACCACGAGCAACTGGAAACAGATCTCGGCCGGTACTATCACCACTTACTTGGAACCCTCGGCCCCCGGCGAACCGGTTCGTTTCGATGACAACGCCGCCGCCAATTTCAACGTCAACGTTTCCACGAACGTAAACCCCATTTCGGTCACGTTCGATAACTCTACAAACGCTTACACCCTCAGTGGCACAGGCGGGCTCACCACGCCATCACTCATCAAAGATGGAACGAACACCGCAACGATTTCCACATCGGGTGCCTTGAATATCGACTCGATCGCCCTCAATGGTTCCGGCGCACTTGTGATCAACCGCACCGACAGCCCCAACCTGGCCGCCATGCTTAGCGGCACCGGCACCCTCCGCAAGGAAGGCACCAATTCGGTCACGCTCAGCGGCAATAGCGCCGGGTTCGCGGGCACCGTCGATATCGCGGCCGGTTCCATCAAACTGGGCAGTAATACAGCCATCGGTTCGGGCACCGCGAACATCGGCGCAAGTGGTTTACTCGACCTCAATGGTCAAACGCTTACGATTGGCACGGGCGATGCCACACTTGCGGGCACTGGCAATGTGACGACGACTTCCACAGGCACCTTGCAACTAGCCAGCGGAGCAAGCGTCTCGACAAATCCAATCGCTGGCAATGTAACGGTTCGTGTTAGCGCCGGCTCGGGCACTGCGACGATGACCGGCGGCAGCAACACGTACACCGGTCAGACTCAGCTCGTTTCCGGTACCCTCGCGCTCAGCGGTGGTGACAATCGGCTTTCTACTGCCACGACCGTGTCCTTTAATCCCGATAATGTTGCCAACGCTACCGCTACCTTGAGTCTCGGCACAACCAATCAAACGATTGCGGCCCTCGCCTTCCCAACCGGCACCGGTTTCAACCCGCCCAAAGCGATGGCACTTGACATCACCGGCTCCGGTACGCTGACCATCAACGGTGCAAGTGATCTGGTGGTAGGTGCGTCCGGTGTCACCCCCATGGACAACGCAACCAGTTTCGAACAACACCTCGATCTGACCGGCCTCAATAACTTCGTCTTCAACAACAGCGCCCAAACAGTTCGCTTCGCACTCACCGGGTATAGTGCTACCAAGCAAACTCGCGTTTCCACGGTCGACTTCGCCACCAATAATACGATCACGGCAGCCAAGATCGCCCTTGCCGACACGACGAGTAACTCAGGTGCCGGCCTCTCCACCGCGCGACTCGGCCAAACGAATGTCTGGAACACGAACCTCGTCGATGTTGGCTTGTGGCGTTCCGACGCACTCCTCCAGTTCGCTACGGGACTTGTGACCCCCACGCTTTCGCTACGGGCAGCCGATGGTTCCAGCGCCTTACCTATCGTCACGATCGGACTCATCAACGATAACAACAGTTCCCGCACGTGGGATAGCGTTGTTGATCTCTCGGGCGGCTCCACCGATGCTCTCATTTCAACCATGAACATCGGCATCTGCGAGCCCAGCACCACGAACCGTCGCGGACATCAGAACGGCACCTTCATCCTCGGCGCTGGTAGTGTCACGGTAACCGACCTCAACATCGGCCTCTTCAGGCCCACTGCGGTGGGCATGGGTACCACCGGCACCCTCGATAGCAACGGCGTCTTCCGGCTCGTCAACGCGGCCGGAACGCTCAATGCCACCACGATCTCGCTGGCTTCGGTCACGCTCAATGCCGCCGACGCCGGCACGAAAGCCACCACCGGTACGCTTGATATCCAAGCCGGCACCGTAAAGGCCAACACCATTACCAAGGGCGTTTACAACGATACCGGCTCGGGCCTCACCACGGCCACCGCCCGCATCGATTTCTCCGGCGGCACCCTCGAAAATTACGCCGGCCAAAACATGGCCGTCAACGATGTGAACGTCCGCATGCTCTCCACGACGGGCACTGCCACGGTCAATGTCACTGGCTCGAACACGGTTACGTTCAACGCCGGCACGGTGGTGAGCAACGCGGGTACTTTGTACAAATCGGGTTCCGGCACGCTCATCTATCAAGGTGTGAACTCCCATGGCGGCACGATCGTCAACCAGGGTGTGGTTAAGGTTGAAGGCAGCGGCACGTTCAGCAGTGTCGGCCGGCTCGGAGCGAACGGCACCGGCGTGGCCGACCTCAATGGCACCAACCAAACCGTCGGCTACCTCGATGGCACCGGCGGCAAGATCGTCAACAATGTGGCGGCCACCAACGTTACGCTTTCCGTCGGCGGCGGCGATGCCATCGGCGGCAACTACTCGGGCACGATCACC
>JADZFK010000184.1 GCA_020849945.1 Pirellulales bacterium
CTCCTCCGGAGGCGAATGAGTTTCTCGACGTTGAGGTCTTCGCCCGGCTTGAAGCCGACGGCTTCGGTGCGGTCGATGATGTAGAACCCACGCGGGCGGCGGGTGTCGCCCGTATCGCTACCCACCTCCCGGCCAAGCATGTAGCCATCGGGGTAGATCCGGTTGTAAAGGTCGGGGTCGCCGCTGCAGCGATCGGCCACTCCGCGTTCATTCGTGGAAAAATCCGGCGCTCTTTCCACCTCGAAGTAGCCCACCGTCACCCACACGGCAAACGTGCCCGACCGATTCGTAACGAGGTTGCCAAGCCGCGAAAGGGGTTGGTAGTACATGCCGGGGTTGCGGTCGCCATCGTAGAACGTGGCGCTAAACGACTCACTCAACAGCGGGATGCCGCTTTGGGCAACCGGGAAAGGCGCGGTCGAGGCGACCGGCAACAGCGCACCGGTACCGGCATCGACCACGAGGTCATCGCCCGCAAAACCGGCCTCGCGGGTGTCGTCGGTCGAGCCGTCGCCGTTGTCATCCACGTTGTTCGACCCCCAGGTGCCACGTCCGCCGCGGTTGAAATGGTGGCGGCGCATCCAGCCGGCATCGACGCCGTAGTGCATCATCCAAGCCAGCGGCACCAAGTCGCCTTCGTTCGGCGAGCGGAACGGGTTTGAGAAGAACGAGGGGAAGTAGTTGTTGAGGCCGAACGCGAAGGCATCGGGCGGGCTGGTGTTTGGCACGGGCTTATCAACCATGGTACCGGCTGCGTCGCGCTGGGCGTAGCCGCGGCGGCTTAGCACGATATCGCGCCACGCCGGGCCGAGGTGGCCGAGGCGGCTTGCCAAGTTGCGATCACGATCGCGGTGCATGATGCCATCGAAAACTTCCGACCAAATGCGCGCGGCACCCCCCGTAGGCTCGCGGCGGCCCGTCACCGTGTTCAGGTTCACCAGGCCGGGGTCTTGCTCGCGCGAAACTTTGTTGAACGGCGGCTGGAAGGCGTAGCGGGGATCGGCCGGGCCGGTGATATCGGTTCCCACAGTATCCACCGTGCCAGGCACGTCGTTGAACGTTTCAGCATTCAGCATCGTTTCGGTGCCAACATACCGCGAGGGAACTTGCACGTAATCCAAAATACGGTAGAAGTGGGGCGCACCAAGCCCTTGCACATTGTTGTTCGCATCGAGCACGGGCTTGCCCGTGTTATCGCGCACGAGGTCGGCCGGGGTGGTCGTGGTGGCCGCAAAGTTGGCAAGGTGCCCAAACGGCGAAACGAACGCGGCCCACCGCTCGGCGTTCGTGGCCGGGTTCCCGCTGACGATCCCGGTGCCATCGTACGGGTTCGCAGTCGAACCGGCCGAGTAGTACCGCAACATCGTAGCCTGCGACCACAACGGCACCCCCAACAACTCCTCGGCACTTATAAATGGGCGATTGTTCCAGGCAAGCCAAGGGTTCGTGGAGTTGACGGTGGTTGGGGCGCTCGTGATATTGCCCGTGGATGGATCGACATGGTGCTTGAAGAGGAACTGGGTTGGTGCTGGCGCGCCGACGGCCGAAGTCGTAGGCGCAAGCGTAGCGGCCCCTTGCGAGCCACGTTTGTCGAAGGTAGTACCCATGCTGTCGTTGCCAAAGCCAAGCGAATGCTCGAGAACCATGTCGCACATGTTTGTGTAGATCTTTTGGTCAGTTTTCACCTGGCCGGGCACTTCGTCGAACCGCATCGACATTTGTCGCCCCGCGATGAGGTCGAGAATCTCATCGGGCTTAGATTGCACGGTGCGCATCGCTGGCTCTTGCAACCAGAGTATGCGCTGCGGGCCGACCGTGGGGGGCGTGGCCTGGGAATTGTAGTGGTTCAAACGAGCCGAGAAACCACGCTCGATCGAGTGGAAGTACCACACCTGTTTGCCGCTTTTCATGTTGGCGAGATAGCCGGTCAGTTCTTCTGAAGAACTTTGGCCGTATATCCAAGGCTTCATTTTGCCTTCGTTTCTCTGCGTCGTGGGATCGATGTCCGACTCCACGCGGCTAACGCCGTTGTAAGCCGTTACGTTTGCACTCGAAGTATCGACCGTGCGGTAGGGGTTGATGGGTAAGTTGGGCCTGTGCTCGGGGTTGGCTGTCTTGCCGTCGGCCAGAAACGGTTCCGGGTTCCACGGCAACAGCGGGTTCGCAAGCCGTTGTAAGTGGACTGTGCGGTAATTGGCCGTGGTGCCGGTACGGCCAAGCTCGGGGGCCTTGTCGGTGGTATCGAACGGCTTATCGTAGGAAGCGACGTTACCCTGCACCGACATGTACCGGCCTTCGTACTTGTTGGAAGCCGTCTTGCGGAAAATCCAAGTTTGGGGCGCACTTGGGGCGCCTGGAGAGTTCTGCCGAAGAATCGCGGCTTCCTCGGCGGCGGCTTCCTTTTCGCGTGGGCCATAGCCCCAGGCCGGCTCGCTGAGGCTCATGCCATCCACCGGAATCGAAACGCATGCGTTATAGAACAAATCGTTAGGCGTACCGCTGACGGAGCCATTGTTGGCATTCGCATCGGCAACGTTCTTCACGATGCCTTGGTCGATGATCAGTTCGTTATCGCGCCCGAGTGCTTTGGCATATGGGTCGTACGTGCCGCCCATCGTGATGAGGTCCTGCGGATCGCCGCCATTGGCCGCCACCATAAGCTGTTGCATGGCAGCATTATTGACGGGCCGCATCTCGATGCGTCGCGTTTCGTTGGGAATGTGCTGTGAGTCGGGCGTATTATCCTGGCCGACGTCATGTCGGCCGATCGTAGTAACGTAAACCTGTTGCGTTTGGTTGTAGCGAGTGCCGGCCGATCCGATCACACCGTAACGCCCCGGCAAGATCGGCGCGATGGCCGGCTGGTTCGGCGAGGCTGTTTCTAAATCGAGCGCAATGAACTTCTGCGTTTGCACTTTTACGTTCGATGTGGGGCCGCCAATCTGCATCGAACGATCCGGAATGCGAAGCTTGAAGTCCCCGGCCCCATACTTCCAATCGGCAGACGCAGCACTGGTGGCTTGCGTAACGGGCGACTTATCAGTCGTGAAATAAAACTCACGCTCGATGTACGGATACTGGATCGTAAACTGGTTGTTGCTGCCAACCTGCTTGGGAACAAAGTTCGAGTCGAACGCAAGGTCGAAATCGGGGTTCGTCGGCCGGAACACCGGAGGCGGCCCCGCTCCTGCCGGGTTCGTCTTCCATTTTTGCAACCAAGTGGAAAGGCCCTTCGCCGAATCGGAATAAGCCTTGGGTTGGGTCGTGCTCGTCAATTTCACCGACTTGTGATATTGCAAATACGTGTTCATGTCCGAGAAATCGACATTGCGCGCGTTCGGCCATTCCTCGACCACGATCATTCGCCACACGGGCGAGCGTTTCACGCCGTTGGCGGCGTTGGTGGCGGCACCTGTTAAGTTACCGTTGCCATCGACGGCGAAGTTGCTGAGCCGCCCCAAATCAACGCCTTGTTGTGCGGCCAATTGCGGTTGATAGTTGGTCGTGCCATCGAGCCTCGTGTAAAGTTCGGCCGGATACTGGCCCTGCTCGGCCCACGGGTTGTAAACCTCGACAAACGCCGAGCCGACCGGGCGCAAGCTCTGGTCGAGGTCGATATCTTTGTAGCGCGATGTGCTCGAACCGTTCACTTTGTCGTGGCCATTCGTGTCGCGGGATTCGAGATCCTCCGTCCTTCGATCATGAAACGCCAACGTTTCGGTAATCAGTAGTTCCGGCCGTTCGGCGCCCCACACCACGCCGCGGGTTTGGTCGACCGGTGAAGCCGGGGCGGGGACGGTCATCGTGGTTCGCACGCGGTTCGTGGCGATTTGCTTCCAATCGAGAACAGCCGTTTGATTGCTCGTTACGTCGCCATTTTCGTTCGTACTGGGGTCGCCATCGAGCGGGATGTTGTTGCCGTCGCGGTCCATGCAGCCCCAGCCGTCCCACGGGTTCTCATCGTATTCGAACGGCGTCATGATGACGTCCGAGTCGCGCATGTCGGCGCAGTTCACGGCCCATTGGGCGATGAGCCGGCACGTGTGCTTGCGCTTGACGATGAAGTCGGCCTGCTCGGCCGGCATCGAAGGTAGCGCGGCCGTGAGCTTCTTCTTTTCGTTCTCCATCCACGTCAGCAGTTGCGGGTCGTTTTCATCCCACGGGGCAATGTAACCTTCATCCACCAAAAGCAGCATCAGGCAATAGAGCTGGCGGGCGTACTGCTGGCGGCCCTGCGATTCGAGGTTCCGCACGCCGCCCGGAACCGCCGTGCTGAGCTTTGTAACGACTGCGGGGTGCAGTAGCACGGCCACGCCGTTCGTGTAGTCGAACGCGATCGGCTCGCCCGTGAGGCCAGCCCAAAGTTGGTCGCTGGGGAAGGCGTACCCGCCATTGCCATCGAGGTCGATATACGGTTCGCCGCTGTCGTAGTGCCCGTTACCGTTCACGTCGAGGAACGGCTCACCCGCTTCGAGCGGGTCATCGACGACGCCATCGCCGTTGTTATCTCGGCCATCGCCAAACGGGCGGTTGAGGTCCATCCGTTCGCCGGCCACGAGGTCGGCCGGCAACTGTTGCTGCACAAGCTGGCTCGTGAGCGCGTCGAACGCGAGCTCTTGGACGGGATCGGTAAGGAGGAAGGGAGCGATGCCACGGGCGATTCGTTCGCGTTGGATGCGGTATCGCAGCACGTCGAGGATCGTGCCTTCGCTGTACTTGGTGCCGGTGAGTGCCTCGAAGTCATCGCTGCCGGGCGCGCCGATTTCCGCCGCATCATCGGTTATGCCGTTGACCGGGAGGATGCCCGGGCCATCGGGATCATCGTCCACGCCCGCGTTACCTGGCAGCCCATCGACGCCAAGTTCCGGGATGTAGCTCGGCACCTGCTTGCCAACGACCGGCAAATCCGAGCTTTCCGTCGTGATGAGCCGGCGGTTGATGCCGGCCAACTGCTGGGCGGCGGTGAGCGTTTCCGAGGCACCGGCCGAGCCGAAGAGCGAGCTTGATGTCGCGGAAACGCGGAGTGGGTCGCCGTATTGGGTGTTCATCAGCTTCACGGGGTCGAACGCATTGACGCAATCCCACAGGCGGCTGGCGAGTGTGCCGGCGTCGGCGTCGTGGGCCCGTAGCACTTTCTCCAGGTCGGCCGGGGCGAACGGGGCGTCGTCATTCTGCGCCAGGCTTTGCGAAAACTCGGCCGCCGCATTGGCAAACGAGGCATTCGCACCCGAGGCCCACGTATCGCGGCGCTGGGCTCCGTTCAAATTGAGTTCGTAGGGCGAATCGGTAAGCAGCGGACGGTACAGGCTCGTGTTCGCCGAATTGGGATCGTTCAGCACTTCGTACACGGGCTGCCCCGTGTAACCGAGCCCCAACGAGTAGCGGCCGAATAAATCGGGCGGCGTGCCGAACGCGCTGGCTTGCGAGATGATCCACGGATAGTTGAAGAACTTGAGTTGAGCGGCCAGGTCGGGCGTGGCCGACTCGCCCGTGACGCTTGTGTTGTTCTGCACGTACTCGTAGTTAAGGCCCGGCGTGGCGGTAGGATATTTCGGAGCATTGCTGGGAATCGAGAGTAAGCCGTACTTCCCGGCCACTCCCGAGTTATCAACATTCGCTCGCCCAATTAGCGCGGCGGCGTAGTCATCCACATAGCCCGCCGATTCCGAGCGGTTGCCGGCCACGGGCCCCGTGTTGGTAAGCGGCGCGGGGAAAACAGGCCGCAGGCTGATTTCGGCCGGGCCGTAGCCCACGCCTTGGGCCAGCAAGTTCGAGTTGTTCTGCCCCGCCAGGTTGGCGGCGGCCGCTCCCGTTTGCTGCTGGCCGGTTAGGCTGTAGCTCGTGGCGAGGTCGGGCGGATTGATATCGGCCGCCAGGCCGTGCGCGTTCACGTTCAGCCGACTATCGAGGTCGATGATCAGCAGCGCATAGAGCGGCTTGTACCGCGTGCCGTCCTCGGCCTGCTGCACGGGGTCGCCCAGGTCGACCCAAATGCTATCCGGCACGCCGTCGTTGTCGTTATCCACGTCCCACGGGCCAACCGCTTCCCAGTACGGTATGGCAAGATTCGTTTGCGAATTCGCATCGACTAAACCGCTGGAGGGCAAACCGCTGGCAACCGACATCGGGTTGCCGCCATCGAATCGTGGGTGATCTTCGCGCAGCGGGCGGAGCGAGGCTTGCCGTTTGATCGCGGTGATCGCGGCCGCCAGTTGCGGTGTAAGGCCGCCAGCCGGGTTGCCGTTCGAATCGTAGGGCTGCAAAATGGCAACGGCACGCTGGTCGGCACTCGAGATGGCCGTGCTCAGCCATTGCGAATTCAGCATCCGGTGGTACCAAAAATTGATTAAATCGGGCCGATGGAACGACGGCAGCGGCACGTCTTCCAGGTCGAGCCGGAGGAACTTCGAGCTATCGAGCGCGGGGTCGACGGCACTGTACGTGCCGTCGGTCTGCACCACGCGGCCTTGCGAACGGGGCGTTACCGTTTGCAGCGCGAGGAACATGTTTTGGAAGTCGGCCGCATCATACGACTCATTCGCCCCCCCCAGACCGACGGCCGTGGGGTACTTGTAACTCGAAGCGGCCGGGGTCGCCCCGATCACATTGAGCCGCGGCACGTTCGTCATCGTGGCAGGGGGGATCGCCGTCGAGAACGGATCGAGCACACCCGGCAACGTGCCGACGAAGTTCGTCGGGTGTAGCGGATTGAAGTACACCGAGTTGGGCAGCAAGGCCAACTCGGCACCGACCGCATCGCCGCCGATGCCGGTGGGGTAGAAGAACTCCAGCGCGCTAAGCCGCGGCTGGCCCGCCATCGCCAGCGGGTTGTACCCCGCCCCGGTGCCGCCATA
>JADZFK010000185.1 GCA_020849945.1 Pirellulales bacterium
AACAACCCCGTCGCCCTAACGACCCACGCGACCCCCGCACCCCGTCACTCCTTCTTGGCGGGTGTGGCCGGTTCTACGGTCTTGGCGGGTGTGGCCGGTTGCTCGGTGTCGGCTGCCTTGGGGTGCGGGCCGGTATCGACTAGCAGGTAGCCCGCCCACAAGAACGGGTGATTGGCCGTCGGAAGTTCGTCGGTTTCACGATCGCGTTTGATCCGAGGCTCGCGCGAAAGATCGAGCGGCGCTTCGCGGGCAAGCAATGTTGCACGCTGCCACGCCTCGCCAGCAGGGAGCGAACTCAGTTCGCTGGCGTACTCGCGCACCAGGTCGTAGTTGGTGCGGCCATTGGTTCGCCAACGAGTGATGAGAATCGTGCGAGCTCCGCCCGCCATCAGATTGCAAAGCGACTGAAACAATTCGCTGCCCGGCGGGCCTTGGGGTGCCGAGGCCGTCCGCGAGGAGGATCGCTTTGGCGGTCGCAATCCGCGCTCAGCTTCGGTGGCTACGCCCGTCAGCACAACATGCTCCGGGCCACCAGCAGGTATTCCGATCCACGTGGGAAGCGAGCCTTTGGCCTTGCGAGCGTTTGGCAGTTGCGAGAAGGCCTCGCCGATTTCATTCGTATCGGCGATGTCGTCGAACACGATCAGCTCGTCTAATAGCGCGGCGACGAGCGCGGGCGGTTGCGGCAACGATTTCTCCATAACCAGCGCACCCGGCAGGGCGTTTCTCAGATCATCCACAAGCGTATCGCGGGCTGCTTCGTCTCCGCCAAACTTGAGTTCGTTGGCCACCAGGCCCGCGCGCTGCGCGCGGCGGAGCGGCGCGGGACGGGCAACCGCCAGGGCGGCGGTTGGGCCATAACGAATCGGCAACAGGTCGGCCAGCACCTTGCCGTCGCGTTGACCGCCCGGCGATAGCACTTCGAAAGGCAGGTACCAAAGGAGGTCATCGGGCACGATGAGGAGTGCTTTTGCCTCGTCGAAATCAAGCCGGGCATCGGCGAACAGTGCCTCGTAGGCCGACGCGGCGGCCACCCGCCAGGCATCATCCTTCACTTCGGCAACCGCAAGCTGGCGGTTCGCGCTGAAGTTGCCAATCGCTTTGAGGAAATCGCCCAACCCGGCGCGCAGGCGGCGAGCGTCGGGCAACTGCCAGATGCGAACCTCGTTGGCATTTACCACAAAGCCGTAAACGTTGCCGGCCACGTTGTGGAAGACGATCAGCTGCTCGCCTTCGCCCAGGGCGGTTTGCAGTTCGGCCGTTGTCTGCAGCGGCGGAAACTCGCAGCTCGTCGGCAACCGGCGGACCGCCATTTGGGCAAGCAACTGCTGCCTGGCGACGGCGTTCTTCTGCCACGCTTCGTACAACGGGGCGGTGGTACGCGTCTCGGCGGAATCGCTCGCGAGGACTGGGCCCGCCTGCAATTGGTCGTGCAGTTTCTGCCCTTCATCGACCAAAGTTTGATAGACCGCGAACGTTGCCAAAATGCGTTGTCGTTGGAGCACCGCTTCTTGCGAAAGCTCGGCGAGGGGCGTTTCCAAGATGCCGCGGAGCGCGAGCAATCGGCCGCCGAGCGGCTGGGTCGCCAGATAACGGCGTCGCTTGGCCCGCTCCGAAATCCCCAGCGCAAGGGCGGCGTCCTTCCGTTCGAGTGCCGCCACAAACCACCGTTCGAACGCGGCTTCGTGATTCGTCTGCAGCACCGCCATCGCATCGAGCGGATCGCGCTGCCAATCGAGCGGCGCGGGGTCGGCAAGCAACGTGGTGTAGAAATCGACCGCGGATCGCGGCGACACGGCACCGGCGTCGTACATCTGGCTGGTGCGGAGAATCTGAAAATTCCGGAGCGATGCCCCCGCCTGGGCCGACATCGCGCGGCTCAGCACATCTAGCCCCGATTCGCTCTTGCCTTGTAACACTTCCACAACCGCCTGCAAAAACATTTGGTGGATCGCCGGAAGTGCCCCGCGCATTTCGCCCAGGCGTTTGCCGGCGTCTTGAACGAGCGATGCCCCCGCCGGCTGTTGACCGAGCCACAACAAACTTTCGGCCTGGGCAAGCCGGAGTTTCATGTTCGTATGTTGCAACCGATTTAACTGCGCCCACGATGCGATCGGATCGAGCGGCGGGTAAACGCCCACGGCGCCAGAGGCCAAGTGATTGAGCCAACCGAGCATCGTGCTTTCGGTAAGCGTTCCCCAGTCGTCGTAGTAGAAGGCGGAGAAACCGGCTTCGGCGAACAGTTGAGCGGCCCGTGCCTGGTCGCCGCGCTGCATGGCGATGCGCCCTTGTTCGACGAGCGCGACGCCCGTAAGCGGATGATCGAACTGCCCGCCCACTACGAGCGAGCGGCCGAGGAGCCCATCGGCTTCATCGGGTTTTCCGACTCCCTGCTGTGCTAGCCCGCGAAGCAAATCGATCCAGCCGACCGACCAATGATTGGCCGGCGCGAGGTTGCCGCGCGCGAGCGTGGCGGAAAGTTCCTTGGAGAGCGCATCTTGCGCGGCAAGCGGCCCGAGAATTTCGTTGCGGCGGCGCATTGCCAGGGCCGTCATCCGCATGATCTCGACCACATCGACACGCCACAGCATGGGCTGCCGCACGACGCCACCTTGTTGGTAGTGTTGCCGGGCGTCCAGGTCTCCGACGAGCACCTGTTCAGTTTCGGGGAACTGGCCCAACACGATCGTACGCGAACTTCGGCCCCAGGTGGGTGCGCGGCGCTGCCGATTGACGTCGGCCCGCAGGGTTGCCGCGCCCGACTGGAACTTCACTTGCAGCAACCAATCGGGATAGGTCAGGAAGAGACGGCAAGCATCGTCGAAGGCAGCCAGGGCTTCGGCGTTGCGTCCTTCCTGGAACAGCACCTCGCCGAGCATCGCGTTGGAGCAGATGGAATCGATCCAGCGCGCCTGGCCAGCTCGCAGACCGTGTTGCGTTTCTCGCCGCAGTTCGCGCTCGGCCGTGCGATACTCTCCGCCGTAGAACGCCGCCATCGCGGTGAAGTAGGACGGCCGCGGAAACGCATCGCCAACTTGCGATCGCGCCGGGGCAACTGCTAGCAATGCCACAGCCAGCCCAACCGAGATTCTTGCCCAACTTGTGTGCAAGCTCATTCGCATCGGTCTCATGTACTCATCTCGCTCCGCAAGATGAATTTCCGCTCGCGGAGAGGCTGTAATTTGTTGGAAAGTGGGCAACCGGTTTCGGTACAAGTGGCAAAGATAACCGGTGAAAACAGCGGCCTGGCGGCCACCGCTCGCTCGAATGAATATTTCATCTCATGCTCGGAGCGAGCGGAGTAGGTTCTCTCATGCGTGCGAGTTCTGTTCCCGCTATCGACGCCCGCTATCCATTCTACCAAGTTTGACCCCTTCGATGGTCGCGAAACGCCAGCAAGAATTCGGTGCTGGCATGGCGGAGAAAAAAAGGCGCTAAATGACGGACTGTTGTGAAACTTTTCCGATTGCATGGACGATAACGGTTGTACGGTGTAGCCGAGCAGGTCGGTGGTCCGGCCAGAACTTCATTTACCCTCCAAGATCATGCTGGGGGAAAGACGACGATGAGCCAATCAAGAACCCGAAACACGACCGGCGGCCTGCTCGCTCTGCTGCTTGCGATGCCCCTGTTGGGGCTTTTCACCGGATGCCAAATGGATATCGCGGGCCAAACGCTGCCAAGCCCGTATTACCACTCGGACGACATCCAGTACTACGCCCCAGGCCCCGAGTTCAAGCTAGCCCGCGAAGCGGCCGCGATGCAGGAACAGGCCGAGGCCACCAAGAGCCAGCAGCAGCCAGCCCCCTGAGGTGGCGGCCCTCGCGGTATCCTGCCATTTGGCACGGCGGCCCCACCCCCCCGGCACAGCTGCGGGAAACAGGCCGAATCTGAGCTAGAAATCGAATCGGAAGCGTAAATACAAAGCCCGACCGAAACGGTCGGGCTATATTTCTTTATTCAGTCGTTTGGCGCGAATTATTCCGGCCCCGCCGATTTTTCTCGGGGTTCTATCTCTTTGTGGCGGCGGCTGGATACAATACAGCCGGGCGTGATCTCGATCGATTGCGTTGCCTTCGCAGATTGTCTTCGCCTGAAGGTCCAGCGCGGCGATCGGCATTCTCTCTACCAAGGAACACAGAGATGAGAATCTTCCTCAGCAGTTCGCTTCTTGTACTGTTGGCATCCGCCGCGTCGGCCCAGTTTGCGACGCGCGTTCCGGGCGCCAATGCCCCCCCCGCAGGCGCCCCGGTGCCCGATGCCGGCGCGAAACCGGGCGACCCGGCCACAGCTCATGGCGGCGGTGGTGCATTGTTCGCAGTGCTCGATCTCGATGGGGACGGCACGATCTCGAAGGCCGAATTGCGCAAGGCGCTCGTTTCGCTCAAGAAGTTGGATACGGATAAGGATGGTGCCCTGACCCTGGCCGAGTGTGGCGGGGGTGCGGGGCCAGTTGCGGACGCGGCGGGTGGGGCTGGCGTGGCCGGCGCGGGCGCGAATGGGCAAGACCCGCTGGTAGAACGATTAATGGCTAGCGACAAGAACGGCGACGGCCGCCTGACGCCCGAGGAGTTGTCGCCGAACGAGCGTCAGATGCTGCAAGGTGCCGATCTAAACGAGGACGGTGCGATCGATCGACAAGAGTTGGCCGCGCGGGGCGCGGTGCTCAGTGCTTTACAGGGTGGCCCGGGTGGCCCTGGCGGTTTCAATCGTTCTGGACAAGGTGGGGGCGCGGGGCGAAACGGCGGTAACGAAGCAATGGGGCGTTTCTTCCAGTACGACCGCAACGGCGACGGCCGGCTAACGCCCGATGAAGTGCCGCCCCAGGCCCAGGCCATGATGGGCCAGGCCGATCTGAATCGCGATGGCACCATTGATGCTGGTGAAATGCAACAGGCCTTGGCCCGCCTTGGGGATCGTGCCAAGGCGTGGGCCGGCGGCGCGAACCCGAATGCGGCCCCCAACAACAACCCCGGCAACGACGGCACGGGGGACCCGAAAGAACCGCGTAATCGCCGCCGACCGCGCGAAGAGAAACCCTAGCCCGGATTTCTCACCACGGAGCACAACAGAGATCACGGAGAACAAGCCAGGAGATCGATTGAAGCAAGGTCAACCGCCCGTAGCTATGAGACAGGGTGTTTCCGCCGTTGCTTGTGGTAGGGGTACTTGCTACTGGTTTTCTCCGTGGCTCCGTGCCTCCGTGGTTTTGATTATGAGAAATGCGGACTAGACAGGGATTGGCTCAGACCAACGGCCTAAAGGGGAACCTGGAGGGGGCAAGTTGTGTTGCCAGGGGGCGAAGGTCAATCCTTGCGCTGGCGAATTGCATTCACGCTGGGGCCGATAAGGTTGGTGATTTCGGCGTCGTCGATCGCTTCGCGCTCGAGCAGGGCCTCGGCCAGGTCATCGAGCTTCGCGGCATGTTGTTGCAGCGTGCGTTGTGCGAGGTCCTCGGCGGCGTGAAGAATCTTTTCGACTTCTTCGTCGATGACCTGGGCCGTGTGTTCGCTAAACTGCCGGGCATGTTGAGCGATTTCGCGTCCGAGGAAGGGATGATCCTCGCTGATGTGGTAGGCGACGGGGCCAAGCCGCTCGCTCATTCCCCAATGCGTTACCATGCGTCGAGCGAGTCGAGTGGCCAGTTGAAGATCGCTTTCAGCACCGGCGCTGAATTGGTCGAGTTTTAGTTTTTCGGCTGCGCGACCGGCCAGCAACATGGCGAGCCTCGCTTGCAGGTCGTGTTGCGAGAGGTTATAGCGTTCCTCTTCGGGCACGAGCTGGGTGACGCCGAGGGCCTGGCCTCGCGGAAGAATAGTAACCTTGTGGACGCGGTCGCACCCGGGGGTCAGCCAGGCGAGCAGTGCGTGGCCGGCTTCGTGATAGGCGGTGATTCGTTTTTCTTTTTCCGTGAGAACATCTTCCCGCGCCGCGCCCATGAGGACTTTATCGCGGGCGTACTCGAAGTCGGCCATGTGTACCAGGACGTCGTTGCGACGGGCGGCCCACAAGGCGGCCTCGTTTACGAGGTTGCGGATATCAGCGCCCGTCATGCCGACGGTAGCGCGGGCAAGCCGTTCGAAGTCGACATCCTCGGCAACCGGCACCTTTCGCGCGTGGACATCGAACAACTCGCGG
Source organism: Pirellulales bacterium (assembly GCA_020849945.1). GTDB lineage: Bacteria > Planctomycetota > Planctomycetia > Pirellulales > Lacipirellulaceae > JABDGM01. Next base: position 6,139 of record JADZFK010000185.1, read on the forward strand.
CGTCCTTGCAGCGTGGGCCGATCGACGGTGATATGCCGATCGAATCGGCCGGGGCGAAGCAGGGCGGGGTCGAGAACGTCCGGGCGGTTTGTGGCCGCGAGCACGATGACGGTGCTCGTGGGGCTGAAGCCGTCCATTTCGCTGAGGATTTGGTTGAGTGTTTGTTCGCGTTCATCGTGCCCGCCGCCGAGGCCGGCACCGCGTTCGCGGCCAACGGCGTCGATTTCATCGATGAAGAGGATGGCGGGAGCGGCGGCTTGGGCGGTTTGGAACATGTCGCGTACGCGGCCCGCCCCGACGCCCACGAACAGTTGGATGAACTCGGAGCCATTGATCGAAAAGAAGGGGACGCCGGCCTCGCCCGCCACGGCCTTGGCGAGCAACGTTTTGCCTGTACCGGGCGGGCCCATCAGGAGGACGCCCTTCGGAACCCGCGCGCCAAGACGCAGGAATTTGGTGGGGTCGCGGAGAAAATCGACGATCTCTTGCAAGTCGCGTTTTACATTCCCCAGGCCAGCCACATCTTTGAACGTGATGCGGGCGTCGCTGGTTTCGTAACGGCGAGCCGGGCTGCGCAACACGCCCGACAACATGCCGCCGCCCAGCATCTGATCGCGCGCGCGCCGAGCCATGTTCCAACCGCCGACAACCAGAAAGATCAGCAGCCCGAGCCAAACGAGGAGCAACAGATCGCTATAATTGGCGGGAGGCGTAAAGGTGATGTCTTCCACGCCATGTTCGCGCCACGCGCGTACGAGCTCGGTCTCAAGCTTGTCGCTGGGCAACGTCACGACGAACTTCTTCTTGAGACGCTTCGGAGCATCGCCTTCCGCCTTGGATTCGCGCGAAGGCGAGGTTGGTTCCTCTTTGGAATTCGCCGCAGGTTCCGCCGTGGTATCCTTCGGTTCTTTCGCGCTATCGGAATCGTTTGCGTTCTTGGGGTCGGGCGGGGCGAGGGGGGCTTCGACGAATTCGCCGTAGCCGATCTGGCCGTGGACATCAATCGATTGGACGTTGCGGGCGCGGACCTGGGCGTCGAAGAAAGAGTAGATGATCTCGGAGCGTTCCGAGGCGGCCCATTGCGAAACGAGGACCCAACCGACGAGCAACGCCAGAATGACGACCCATCCGACCGTCGGTGAAAACTGGAACCGCGCGCGCGATCGTTCGGGTTTCTGGGAAGGGTCGGGCGTAACGGGAGTTTCTGGCACGGGGCGGGCTACGGAGGATCGACGAATACTACAGCGCTAGGTCATTTCCATCACGACGACACAACAGACACGACGGGCGGAATACGACAGGACAGAATAACAAGACCGACAGGATAAACCCGATCAAGCGGCTCTTGAACAAACTTTACAATACCTTTCTCCCATCAGCGATCCGACATCTTACGGTTTCCCTGAGAGTATCTAGGGATGAAAACCGTTTTCAGCCCCCGGCTAGTTTTTCGATTCCGATTCGAATCGGCCGTTCTTGTAGGTTTGGACGACCTTCTTACCGTCGGACAACCAGCGGGTCACAGTGCCGTGGAGTTTGTCCTCGGCGTAATTGGCTTCGATGACGGGCTGACCTTTGTCGTTCCACTCGGAGCTGGCGCCGTTTCGTTTGCCTTGCTTCAGGGAAACCTGCCGCTGCAATTTGCCGTTGGAGAACCAGATTTTCCAGACGCCATCTTGTTTGCCGTCGGCGTAGTGTTCCTCGGTGACCGGCTGTTTACCGGTGGCGTCGTAGGTGATCCACTCGCCATCGCGGACGCCAAGTTTGAAACCGCGTTTGGCCGCAAGCGTGCCATCGGCGCGGAAGACATCCCACTTGCCATCGAGCTTGCCATCGACATAGATGACGGTGCGGTTCACTTGGCCGTTATCGAACGTGTAGACCCACTCGCCGATCTGTTTGCCTTCCTTGTATTGCCCCGTGACGAACGGTTTACCGTTGGGGTGGAATTCGAGGTAGCTGCCATCGGCGACATAGCTGTCGTCGGAATACTTGGCGATGCCGCGTTCGAAGCGAACCGTTTTTCCGTCGCGATAATTCTCCTTGACGTTTTCGCGGGCGACGATCGTGGGAGCGGCAACTTGCGCGGTTTCCTCCAAATAGATCGGCGGACCCGTGTACGGTTCGATCTTAACTCCGGCAGGCGCGGCGGCCGGTTTCGAGCTTTCTTGGGCGGCCGCTTGGTTGGCTCCAAGGGCCAGGGTGCCAAGAACCATCGCGGCCAATGCAAAACAAGTGCGGGAATAGCGAATGACCATTGTCAACAACTCCACGGTTCGGGGCAAAAGATTAGCGTGTAGGATCTCGACGGAATGTGCGGTGAACGGGTGCCTTCGGAAAACGGAAGGACCCCTTGGGACGCGGGTCCAAACTGCATTGTAGCAGCCCGCGTTTGTATTATTCTTACCGCTGTTGGGGTGTGCGTCTATCAACGATTTGTACGCGAGACGGGCTGGAATGGTTCTAACGATTGGGGCGGGCCGGATAGCGGGCGTTTTATGCCCTTCGCCAGCCATCGCGGAGGACGGCGTCCTTGGCCACAACCATCAGGCCATCGAGCATTTCCCAGCCCTCGCCGGAAAGGCGATCCACCTGCAAGGGGTTACCCGCCACTTCGACGCCAGCGCCGATGTGGCAGTTCTTATCGACGATCGCGTTCTTGATGACGGCGCCGTCGCCGATGCCGATCGGCGGTCGGCCTTCGCGGCTGTCGCAGGCAAGTTGATGGGGCGATTCGTAGAAATCGGCCCCCATGACGACCGCGTTGCGGATCGTGACATTTCGCCCGATGCGGCATCTCAGGCCGACAACGCTGTTCTCGATGTGTGACCCCGCGCCGATGTAGCAGCCATCGGCAACGAGGCTGTGGCGGATCGTTGCGCCATCGAACCGCGAGGGCGGTAGCGAGCGGGTGCGGGTGTAGATCGGGGCCGTCGCCGAGCTGAGTTCGAACGGCGGGTTCGGTTCCGCGAGGCGGAGGTTTGCTTCGTAGAACGACCGGATGGTGCCGATATCCTCCCAGTATCCATCGAACAAATGAAGCTGCACATGACGCGAGCGGATCGTGGCCGGGAACACGTCTTTGCCGAAATCGGGGTAATTGGTTTTTTCGAGCGCGGCGAGGAGTGTTTTGTAGTTGAACAGGTAGATACCCATGCTGGCGAGGCAATCGCGTCCACCGCAGTTGATGCCGCGGGCATCGAGCCAGGCAGGGTCCATTGCGACATCGTTGAGTTCGCGGGTGGTTTGGGGCTTTTCCAGGAAGCCGACGACGCGGCCGGTGGGGTCGATGCGCATGATGCCGAGCGAGCCGGCCTCGCAGCGATTGACGGGCTTCGCGGCGATCGTCACTTCAGCGCCCGATTTCTGGTGCGTTTCAAGCATCTCGCGGAAATCCATGCGGTAGAGCTGATCGCCGGAAAGAATCAGCACGTACTCGATACCGTCTTGGGCGATGTGACGCAGGTTCTTGCGAACGGCATCGGCGGTGCCTTGGTACCAGTGCCGCACGTCATCCGATTCCTGCATGGTTTGCTGGGCGGCCAGGATTTCGACGAACCCGCCGCTAAAGTGGTCGAAGCGGTACGTGCCGCGAATGTGCCGATGCAGGCTGTTCGATTGGAACTGCGTCAGGACGAAAATCTGGTTGACTTCGCTGTTGATGCAGTTGGAGATGGGGATATCGATCAGCCGATACTTGCCCGCGAGCGGCACGGCGGGCTTGGCGCGGTAGGCCGTCAGCGGCAATAACCGCGTGCCTCGACCACCGCCCAACACTAATGCAATGACTTGCTTCACGGGTTGCTCCTTGGGGAAAGTCGAGAGGCAAGAGTCAAGAGTCAAGAGCCAGAATATGTTCGCAACATGCCCTCTGGCTCTTGACTCTTGACTTTCAGCTCTTGACTCTTGTTGCTTGTCACTTCACCACAATATTCACCAACTTCCTGGGGACTACGATCTTCTTCACGATTTGTTTGCCGGCAACGAGTTCGGCGATGCGTTGGTCGGCGAGGGCGGCTGCTTCGAGCGTTGCGGCATCGGCCTCGGCCGGTACCGTGAGCTTCGAGCGAAGCTTGCCGTTGATTTGCACGGGCACTTCGATGCTATCTTCGCGGGCCAGCGATTCGTCGAAGGCGGGCCACGGCTCGTAAGCAAGCGTCTCGGCGTGGCCGAGTGCTTGCCACAACTCTTCCGCCACGTGCGGTGCGAATGGAGCGAGGAGTAGCACGAACTTTTCGAGCATTTGGCGAGGCCGCTCGCTTGCTGCCGTAAAGTGGTTTGTGAACTCCATCATCCGCGAAATGGCGGTGTTGAAAGAGAGTGTGGCGATGTCGGCCGTTACCGCGCCAATCGTTTGATGGAGCACGCGGTTCTCTTCGGCCGTGGGGGGCCGATCGACCACCGCCGCGCTCAGCACCATCGCCTCGGCGCGATCATCCACAACGAGTCGCCACACGCGGTTAAGAAAACCAAACACGCCGTTGACACCCTGCATGCTCCAGGGTTTCGTGGCTTCGAGCGGACCCATGAACATTTCGTAGAGCCGCAGCGAATCGGCTCCGTACTCGGCCACCACTTCATCGGGATTAATGACATTGCCGCGGCTCTTGCTCATCTTCTCGTTGTTCTCGCCCAAGATCATGCCCTGGTTGACGAGCTTGCGGAACGGCTCGGGTGTGCTGACGACACCGCGATCGTACAGCACCTTGTGCCAGAATCGTGAGTAAAGCAGGTGGAGCACGGCATGTTCGGCACCGCCCACGTACAAGTCCACGGGCATCCAGGCTTTTTCCACTTCGAGATCGATCGCGGCCTTGTCGTTCTGTGGGTCGAGGAACCGCAGGTAGTACCAGCACGAACCGGCCCACTGCGGCATCGTGTTTGTCTCGCGCTTGTAGCGATTGCCGTCGATCACGGGGTAGAGCCAATCATCGGGTGCTTTATCAAGCGGGGGTTCGGGCCGACCGTGTGGCTTGAAATCCTCTAAGTGCGGCAGATCGACGGGCAGATTCTTTTCGTCGACGGCTCGCACGAGGCCGGTCGGTTTCCCCGCGGAATCGAGTTCATGCAGAAGCGGAAACGGCTCCCCCCAAAATCGCTGCCGCGAAAAGAGCCAATCGCGTAGCTTGTAGTTCACGGCCTCGCGCCCGAGGCCTTGCGACGCAAGGTCGGCGGCGATTTTCTTCTTGAACTGGGCGGTGGAAAGCCCGTTGTAAGGCCCCGAGTGGATCGCCACGCCCTCTGCGGCAAGACACTCTATTACCGGCGAGGCCGCTTCAGCGGCCGCTGAAGCGGCCTCGCCAAGGGCGGCCTTGTCGGGGGCGGAAGTTTTTGCCACCACTTGGATGATGGGAAGCCCGAACTGTTGGGCGAACTCGAAATCGCGTTCGTCGTGAGCAGGTACGGCCATGATCGCGCCCGTGCCGTAGCTAATCAGCACGTAATCAGCCACCCATATTGGCACGCGCTCACCATTCACGGGGTTGATCGCATAGCTGCCCGTGAACACGCCGGTCTTTTCTTTTGCGAGTTCCGTGCGATCAAGGTCACTTTTCCGCGTGGCCGCTTCACAGTAAGACTTTACCGCAGACTGTTGCGATGCCGTCGTAAGACGTTCAACGAACGGGTGCTCGGGGGCGATCACCATGTAAGTCGCACCGAAGAGCGTATCGGGGCGAGTTGTGTAAATGCGAAGGACATCATCTTCGGGCTTCCGTGGGAATCCACCTTTATCACGAGCTTTCTTCCACGCCGCATAGCTAGGCCCCGGTGAACCCGCTTGTGGCGAGCCTGCTCGTGGCGAGGCCGCTTCAGCGGCCGCTGAAGCGGCCTCGCCACATGCGGGCTCGTCGGGGGCGGGTTCGCCTATATAAAAATCGACCTCCGCGCCTGTGCTGCGGCCGATCCAATTGCGTTGCAGGGCCTTGATGCCTTCAGACCAATCCAGCGAATCGAGGTCCTTTTCAAGCCGGTCGGCATAGGCCGTGATGCGAAGCATCCACTGCCGCAGTGGCATCCGCACGACGGGGTGGCTGCCACGTTCGCTCTTGCCGTTCACGACCTCCTCGTTCGCCAGCACCGTGCCGAGGGCCGGGCACCAGTTCACGGGCGCTTCGGTTTGATAGGCCAGGCGATGTTCATCTTGGTACGCACGAATGGCACCTTCACCTTGTTTGCGAATGTCGTCGGGGATCGGCAACTCGCGGATCGGCCGACCTCGCTGCGCTTCGCCATCGAACCACGTATCGTAGATTTGCAGGAATATCCACTGCGTCCAGCGGAAGTATTCGACATCGGTGGTTGCCAGCTCGCGGTTCCAATCGTAGGAGAATCCCAGCGACTTAAGTTGGCGACGAAACGTATCGATGTTCTTCTCGGTACGTGATCGCGGGTGTTCGCCCGTCTTGATGGCGTGTTCCTCGGCAGGCAGCCCGAAGGCATCGAAGCCCATCGGGTGCATTACGCTGCAGCCTTGCATGCGAGCGGCGCGGCAGACGATGTCGGTTGCCGTGTACCCCTCGGGGTGGCCGACGTGCAGGCCATCGCCGCTGGGGTAGGGGAACATGTCGAGGGCGTAAAGTTTCTTGGAGCCTGGCGAGGGGAGTCGCGGGGCGGCAAACGTCTGGTGGGTTTCCCAGTACGCTTGCCATTTCGGCTCGATCGTGGCGTGGTTGTAGCGGGGCATCGCAGCAGAGGATACGGGGGACAGGGAACAGGATACGGGGACAAGTAGAAGCCGCCGGCGGCTTAGCGCTTCAATAAAGCGCCCTCTGTCCACGAATCACCCATCTTACTGGCCTGCGGCAGGTTCGCCAACGCTACCAAATCTTTCGATGTAGCGGTTCGGGGCGGTTCAACGCTTGAACCTGGCAAAGAAGACCTGAAACGTCGCTTCGCTGATGGGCGTTCGGTAGGCATTCGAACACGACGCCCAGCCATCCGTAGGGCCAACGACAAGAACAGCCACAGCCCCGCGCGTTGCCGAGGGAACGCATCATTACTCCGCGGCGAAGTGACGAACCGTTCCCAATACACAACCACGCTACTGCGAGCGCTTGCCGAGTCGCGGGGCTGGGAAGTAGCGGCCCGTGTAGCCGAAGGCCGTTTGGTGGCCGGTCGGTGCCTGATCCTTTGACCCTTCCACGTTGTAATTGGCTTGGGCTGCAATCGCCTGGATGCGGCGATTGTTTTGCTGGTTCTGCATCTCGACTTGCCGGTTGACCTGCTGTTGCTGCAATTGCGGACGAACCAGCGTGCTGTAGTTGAAATTGTTATTACCGTTCAGATCGACCCGGAAGAGGTTCATGTACGGGCTTACGGTCGGCTGAGACGTAACCGAAGAAAACGGCTTGCTTGCGCGGCTGGAGGAGCTGAGACCGAAGCCAGCGCCGGAAGAGGCGGGCGGAATGCCTGACGGCGTCGGGCTTTTTCGCTCGTAACTCGGAGCCGCGCGGTAGTTGCCGTACATTTTATTCAGTTGTGTGGCGGCAGGACCACTGAAGTTCTGAAATGCGGGCGGTTGGGCGGTCGCGCGAGCGGCCAACAGGGCCAAGGCCAGCACGGGACCGAGCATCAGGCCGTAGCGGAAGCGAAGCATGGTGGTTCTCCTGCAAGAGGGGAGAGGGCCTTTGACGAACCAACGTTGCCCCTCCTATTCAATACTAAGATCGGCACATTAGCCCGGCAAGCAAGGGTGAAGTTCGGCGAGAGCAGATTCGTCCTTGTTGCCCCGCCGAGACTGCCC
>JADZFK010000186.1 GCA_020849945.1 Pirellulales bacterium
CCGTGGCTGCCGAGACGCTGCGGACGACCCTCCAATGGGCCATCCACCAAGTCACTCATGATTCGCGAAAACCTCAACACGTCATCGCTCAATTGGGGTTGATTTAGCGTTTTGCAAAAGTCCAGTTGTAATTGCCATCTTGTTCGTTGCAACACCCGTACACACCAGCATTTCCGCCACGAGGGACGCTCGGTTTCCTTCGTGCTACTAACCGTCTGTTTCTTCGCGCGTTGCGAAGATTTTGTTCAGTTGTCTGTACACCATGCCAAAACCGCCATCGCATACAAATATCTTGAACAGGAGAAAACAGAGTTTACAGAGATTACTGACCCGTAACGAATTGCGATGCAGCCCCGATTGTACCTTCCACTCCGTTCTTTCTGTTTCCTCCTGTTCAATCAATTGGGTTGCGGGCGCAGCCCTCGCTGTGTTCTTTCTAGTCTTTGTGGTTTGGCTTCGCGCCGTCGTATGAAGCAAGGCCTAACAATTCTCGAACACCCCTCCCGAAAAGGGAGGAGAGTACTCTTGGGCTTGCGAGGCGCATTATGCGGCCCTGCTGGTCGGCAGGGGGGGGCTGTGTTTTGTGCCTGGCGTCATCGGCACGGAGGCTGCCGGGGCGAATCGGTCTTTGAGCCGCAGGAAGCGGTCCTCGAAGAACCGCTTGGAGGCGGCCGCCATGGCGAGTGTCACGCCCGGCACAAGCGTGTGAAGAAGCAGTGTCGTTACCCAGGGCGACATGGCTCGGTAATGCTTCAGAAACGGAACGAACACCAGCGAAATCGCCAGGGCATGATACATGTAAATCCCATAGGAAATGTCGCCCAAGTAGTTCAGCACGCGCGAGTCCACTCGCAGAAAGTTCATGCGATTGGCGGCCACGTTGACGATCAACCACGCGAACGCGACCATCATCACCAGGGGGGTCCACAAGGCGTTATCGAGCACGGTCGCATACCACGGCCACACGGCAACAAACGATTCGTGGGCAAGCAGCCGCGCGCACAGGAACGTCACAATCACCACTTGAACGGGCCGGCTGAAGAGCCAATTCGCCTCAATAGGTTGTCGCCGATGGAAGACAAAATAGGCGCCCAACCCACCCACGGCCATCGCTTCAAATTGAAGCATTCGCAGTAACTCGACGCCCTGCGGGCCCGCGGACATCCGATCCGCCACAAACACCAAGGCCACTTTCGTGGCAAGCGTCGTCAGCATGATCGCCGGCAACCACCGCCGCAGGAATTTCACAACGGGCCCCCAGCCCAAATAGAACATCTCTTCAATGCCGACCGACCAGAGCGGCGTCAGAAAATGGTTCCCATACTGCAGGTTGACCACAAACGGCAGGAACGCCATGAAGTAGAGTGCCACATCGCCCGGCTTGAACGGCGAGTCGTAAGGCACGCGCCCGAGCTTGACCCCGGCGGGGATCAACACGAGGCCGAGGAAAACCATCCAATAGTACAACGGCCAGATGCGCAGCGCGCGTCGCAGATAAAACCGCCGCACGTTGATCTGGCTTGTCTGCTTCTTTTCGCGCAGCAACAAGTAGGTGATCAGAAAACCGCTCAGCACGAAGAAGAAGGTCACCGCCAGTTGCCCGTGCCCGAATAGCGAATAATCGGTGAGGTTCGGCAGGTGAAACATCTTGCGTGTCTCTTCAATATGGAAGAGGACGACCAAGAAAGCCGCCACGAAACGAAGTGGCGTGAGGTTCGGGAAATGCTTGATATCTTGATACATGAGGTGGCCTCGTATTCGTTGGGAAGATGTTCTTGCCGCCGGGGCTTGGCACTTAGCAGGGATGCGGCACCCTCTCCCCGAGGGAGAGGAACGCGCGAGAGCACGCGATCTCACTTGCAGGTCTTGGGCTCTCTCAAGCGGCAATCGAACGGTGGTGCGATAGCACCCGCCGCATGGCAGCACGATTTGCGCAATGATTAAATTCGCTGCCTTCGGTTTATCTAACATCGTCGCGCGTTCCGGCCGATATTCTGCATATTAGTTTTTGCCGCCGAAAAAATTGCGATGCGTTCCAGGAACAAGTGCAGCTTAACGAATCGTGTCTACGCTATTACTGACAGCGTTGGCGTCGTCCATCGTCGCTCTCATCTGGGGAGTGATGCTCTCTTTGCAGGCGCATGAACATCGCCGGTTTTCGAAAGCAACACTTCGCCGTCCCCCCCAACCTTGGACTACACCCCCTCGCGTGCTGGTCTGCGTTCCTTGTAAGGGGGTCGATCTTGAACTCGAAGAGAATCTGCGCCACGTCCTCGCTCAAAGCTACTCCAACTTCCAGGTGCGGTTTGTCGTTGAAGACTCCGCGGATCCGGCCTACCCGCTGATTCGCCGTTTGATCTCGGAAACGAAGATTCCATGTGAACTCGTGATCGCCGGAAAATGCACCGATAGCGGCCAGAAGGTGCATAATTTGCTCCGGGTCACCTCCGAACTGCCGCCCGAGATCGACGCCTTGGTCTTCTTCGATTCCGACGCCCGGCCACCGCTCGATGCCGTCGAGCGATTCGTCGATCGAATCTGCCGCGGAAAGTTGCAAGTCGCCACGGGTTATCGTTGGTTTGTGCCCAAGCGGCCTACTTGGGCGAACCTCACACTTGCAAGCATCAATGCGGCCGTTGCCAGCTTGCTGAACAACCAGGGGCGAAACCTGTTGTGGGGTGGCGGCTGGGCCGTTACCCGCGACGTGTTCGACAAAATCGCGCTAGCCGATGCTTGGCGCGGGACGCTCAGCGACGACTTGGTGGCCAGCAGCGTGATCCGCAACGCGGGCATCAAGCTAGCGTTCGAACCCGGCTGCATGTCGGCAACGGCACTCGATGTCAACTGGCGCGGTGCGATTTCGTTCCTCCGCCGTCAACTGATCATTGGCCGGTGCTACGCGCCGCGCTGGTGGTGGACGACTCTTCCGTGGATGATCCTGCAGCCCACGGTGCTCGTCGGTGGCATCGTTCTGGCCGCTTGGCTGGCGTGGCGAGGCGAATCGTATTGGTTCGCCCCGCCCATCGCAAGCTTGTCGTTGTATGCGATGGCATGCCTGCGTGCCCGCTGGCGGCAGGATGCTTGGTGCAAGCAAGTCGAGGCTTCCCAAGTTGCTCTCGACTCGGCCGCCCGATTCGATTATTGGGCTGCTCCGTGGACCTGCTTGTTCGCGGCCACCGTGATGCTAGCTTCGTTAGTCGGCCGTGCAATCTCCTGGCGTGGCATTCGATACCATATCGGTGCGGCTGGGCGAATCACACTGCTCGGTCGCGTGCCTAGCAACCAGGAACTTGCCGAACTGCTCCACGTTCAAGCCAGCCAGTCGTCCCACGAGCGAGCCATGCAGCGCCAACGGCTGGCTGCAAAGGCTAACGCACAGGTTTCAGAACCAATTCCGCACGAAGCGGCTCACTCGGCCGACCAATCGACTGCGACCAAGCGCGCGGCCTAGCAATCCAGAGCAACACCGCACTTACAGCACGCTCACGACGAATCGAATCGCGCAAGAGAGGAAGCATCGCCATGCACATCTGCCTTTGGGATACCAATCAACGCGGCATTTCCAAGGACTTCGCGGGCGGCTACGGCGTCGGCATGTTCAATGGAACGGCGAGCCTCCGGCAACGAATCATCCGTTGGGGCTATCAACGCGATCGCCGTCCGGTCGCGCTCAATTTCGCCTATCTGGCCGCCATCTTTCGCCGGCTCGGCCATACCGTCGAATACTGCGTCGATCGTTTGCCTTCGCGCGCCGATGTCTTCATCTTCAACCCGGCACTCCAAACGATCGAACTCGAACTCCAGGGAATTAAGGCCGCCTTGAAGCAAGCGCCACGACCACGTGTGCTGGTTGTGGGGGCGGTCGCCCATGCCCTGCCAGACTCGTTCGCCCTCGAGGGCGTTACCGTCCTTCGAGGCGAACCCGAGCAACTGCTTGGGAAGCTACAAGAGGTTCTGGATTCCGATCAACCCGTGGTCGATGTGGGCACGGTTAAGGACTTGGACAACCTCCCCTGGCCCGATTGGTCGGTCTTCCCGCATCGCCGCTTCTCAATCCGCTACGACTTCACCCGCTTCCCCACCGGCCTCGTGCAGCAAAGCCGCGGGTGTACCTTCACCTGCAACTATTGCCCCTACATTGCCGTCGAGAACCGTACCCGCTTTCGCTCGCCCGAGCAAGTGGCGGCTGAAATGGAACATGGAATCCGCCAGTACGGCTTTCAGTCGTTCAAGTTTCGCGATCCGCTGTTCGGTCTCGATCGTCGTCGCGCCTTGCGGTTGGCCGAACTTATTGGCCACCTACCGCGGCGCATCCAATTCTCCATCGAAAGCCGCATCGACCTCCTTCGCCTGGAAACCCTTCAGGCCCTTCGCGATGTTGGTCTGACGGCCATCACCGTCGGCATCGAAACCCCGAACGAAGATACCCTGCGGCAATACCAGCGCCTGCCGATTCGAGACGACCGGCAACAAGAATTCGTCGAACTATGCCGACGCCTGGGGATTCGCACCGTCGCCGGGTTTATGATCGGCTTCCCCGAAGACACCGAACGCACCATCCAGAACGTGTTGAACTACGCCTGCAAGGTGAATCCAACCTATGCGAACTTCAACATCGTTACGCCTTATCCGGGAACCGAGTTCTTCCAGCAGATCAAGTCGCAGATCGCTGATCCTCGCCTCGACAAGTACGACGTCTACCACCCCGTGTTGCAGTATCGCAACCTGACCGCCGAGCAGGTCAGCAAGCTCCACGGCCGTTGCTTCGAGCGGTTCTACTTCCGGATGCGATATCTGCGCGCAAACGCCCACCTGCTCTGGCCATCCCTAAGGCGATTCGGCGTCGGATCCCGGTTCACCAAGAACCCGTTGCCAGCGAACAACACGGTTCAACCCAGCGACAGCCGTTCGCCAGAATCGGCAACGAAGCCCAAAACGGCAACGCACGAAAAGCCTGGTTCGCAAGCCGCCTGACGACCGCGATGCCCAGGATGCCGCTGAGCTAGCAAGTGGCTCGCTCACCCACTTCGACAAGCGACATCAGCCGGCGCACCACATCGTGGGCCGAATAGCTGGTGGCGTTCTCATCGGGCAGAAAGTGAGAAATGCTGTTCACATCATTGCCACAGGTGATGAGCGGCCGTTCCGGCTCTTCGCCGCGGCGATCTTGTGCCAGGCCGATGTTGGATAGAAGTGCGTTGCAGATGCACTTTCGTCCCACCGTTTCCTCGCTCGTGCCCCCTTTCCGCATGTAGGCGTCGATTTCCTCCGCCGGGCAACGCCAACCGAGCGAACCGTCGGCCTTCTCGTACGCATGCCGCAAGTAGCCCAAATCGCAACATCGAGGCCGCTCGAGATAAACGCCCTCGTCGGCAAGCGTGTCTTTCAGATCGAGCACTTTAAAGGGGAAGCCGGCTGGCGAAGCAACCGGGTCGGTAAACACATCTAAATTGCCACTGCGGCTCTCCGCAACAACTCTCCGCTTGATGTCGTCGCGAATCCCCGACTCGTCGCAGAACGCAAACGCGGTGCCCACCTGCACGCCTGCGGCACCAAGCTCCCGCGCTTGCACGACCTGTTCCGGGGAACCGTAGGAACCCGCTAACCAGAACGGCAACTTGAGTGCGCGCATGGCCTCCAAATCCAGCTCGTCGCGAGTGCCATAGATCGGCTCTCCGCGCGTGTTGAGTTGCATCTGTCCACGGGGCGGCGCGTTGTGGCCGCCCGCGGTTGGGCCTTCCACCACAAACCCATCCACGGCCCCGCTCGACTTCCGCGCAAGCATGCTTGCCAGTGTCGCCGAGGCAACGATCGGAAGAAACTTGGGACGCTCCATCCACGGAATTTGATCGTTCGTAAACTTGGACGGGTCAAAGTGCATGCGATGGGTCGCCCCGGTACCCGCGCCTTCCACCCGAATCGTCAACTCGACGGGGTTCCCCGCGCAAAGCCCTTCGATGACCGCCGGGATCGCGGTCGGTATTCCCGCGCCCATCAAAACGTAGTCGACGCCAGCGATCAGCGCACCAAACAACGAGGCGAGCGTTGGCGTTTGGATCTTTTCCAAGTAGTTGATCCCCACGACCCCATCGTGGCCTTCCTTCGCCAAATAGACCTCAACAAAATTCGCCACCACCAACAATTCGAGCTGCTCCTGGGTCGGTTTATCGTTCAGCAACGACATCGAGCGAAACGGGGTGCCGGGCGACTTTCCACCGGCGATGAAATGACGCTCAACCACTCGCGCGGCCATTTCGGGGATCGGAAACTCACGGAGCGCACGACGTAGATGGCCCCCGGGATCGCCCAATTGCAGCCGCCTTGAGAGGATCGTATCCAACGCCGTGCCCGAAACAACGCCCAGTTGGCCGGCCATCGAAACGGCCATGGCAAGTGGCCAGCTCGATACGCCCGCTCCCATGCCGCCTTGGATAATGATCGGATGTGAAAAAGGAGCCATTATCTCATTCCTCGAGTGCATGAGCTTTCGATAGCAAACGGTGTCCTCACCTACAATCAACTGCTACCAGGACCCTCAGCCCTTCACTTCGGTTATACCGGCATCGAACCCTGTTGAACAGCGAACCAAGACGCAGACGAGCACATTTGTTCGAGATCGAACCGGTTCAATGGTAACCGATAACGCGCTGAACACGCCAACGGACAACCAGTACATTCAATTCATGAAACCTCTCCGTTTGGGTCAACTTGCATGATCGTCTGCTAGCAGTGGTTTCCTTCGGCCGTTTCGTTCAAGAAACGCGACAAAATCCAGTCCACCAAGGAGGGCACATCTCTACGCGGTAAAACCGACGCCGACCCAGTGAATGGCCCATCCGTTACGACCGCCAAGATCGACGGATCCCGCGAAACCAACGGAGGGGTGCCCATCTCGCTTCGCCATACTTCGATCTTCGGTGCCGTGGTTTGCGAATCGCCTTCCACCAATACCAGTTGGCACGTTTCAAACAGCGGGGCGAAGCTCGCATAGCGATCCATCGAGCAGGTCGCCTCGGTTGGCGTGGGTTGAAACACGGCCGTCATCGTCGGCGACAGGATGCCCACCGTCTTCGCGCCCGCTTCGCGGTGGCGGTGTGAGTCCTTTCCCGGCACATCTAACTCGTGATGATGATGCGTGTGCTTAATCGTACCCACCGACACGCCTCGCCGCGCCAGTTCCCGCACCAAGTCCACAACCAAGGTGGTCTTGCCGTGATTCTTCCCTCCCACAATATGCAGTCGCTTCATGTCGCGGACACTCAACCCCCCCAAACCCCCCTTCGATGCAACGCAAGGATGCTAGCCCCGCTTTGCGGGCTACAATAAGAATCAGTACGTTCGCAGCGGGGAATCAGTTCACCCAGTTTGATCTTTTTGACGACTCCGTACCAGACCACCGGCCACCCTTGAATTCTACATACCTGGGTGTAGAATTACAATCACCGGAACGCGTCTTGCAGGCCCAGCAGCTAGTTCGGGGGGGTGGAATACGCTTTTCGGCATGAACGATCACTCCAAGCCAAATAACCTGGCTGTGTCGAACCAATCAAAAGAAGGAAAGAACACCATGACCGCCATAACTTCCGAATTAACCGTTGGCGAACTCGTTGCCAAGCGCCCCGCTCTCTCGCGCCTGTTCGAAGCCCGTGGGGTCGACTATTGCTGCGGCGGCAAGAAAACACTTGCCGAGGTGTGCCGCGAAAAAGGTTGGACCACCACGGCGCTGATCGAAGAAATCGAGAAGTCGGCGAATTCGACCGACGATCATTCCTTCGTCAACGTGACCGCCATGTCGCTCACCGAACTGTGCGATCACATCGAACAAACGCATCACGCCTTCCTTCGCCGCGAGTTGCCGCGGATGTTCGCGCTCGCAAACAAGGTGGCCTCCGTTCACGGCAGCCAAGACCCGCGCCTTGCCCAGGTCCGCGACGTACTGGGCGGATTCATCGAGGAGCTCTCTCACCACATGATGAAGGAAGAACAGGTTCTCTTCCCGATAATCCGCCAAATCGACTCCGAATCGGGGCCCCACGCTTTCCACTGCGGGTCGATCGCGAATCCCATCCGTCAGATGGAGCTCGAACACCGAGACGCCGGCAACGCCCTGCAGCAACATCGGGAACTCACCGACGACTACACTCCACCCGACTGGGCATGCAACACCTACCGCGCCCTACTCGACGCCCTTGCCGAACTTGAACGCGATATGCACCAGCATGTCCACAAAGAAGAAAGCGTCCTCTTCCCAGCCGCTCTCCAACGCGAACAGGAAGCAAGGTAACTAACCGAAGGTGTCCGGGAATCAGAACCGCTTTCAGCCCCTGGCATTGCCGTGGGTTAAGCCTTTCACGCATCGTGACATCGAGGCAAAGCCCCGGCAAAGCGGGGGGTTGTTTATTTCTCCTCGGGCGCAATCGCGAAGAGGTGGGTCTTGTTGGAGATATAGAGAACATTGCCGGCGACGATGGGTGTGCTGTAGACGCTGTTGCCCATGTTGATTTCGCCGTAATACGGGGTGAATTCACCGCCATCTTCTTTCATGGCAAGGCTGGGGTCGGCCGAGTGGCGGAAGATGGCGATGTCGCCATCCTCATCGCCGATATAGACTTTGCCCTCGACGATGAGAGGGGAGCCCCAGGAAGCGCTGAGCATGTCGTAGGCCCAGTGTCGTTTGCCGGTCTTGGCATCAAGGCAGTGGAACAAACCGCTGTAGTCGGCAATGTAGAGGACGTTATCCTTGATGGCGACGCTGCCAAGCGTCCGGTGCATGATCTCTTCGAAGTCGGATCGTTTATCGCCATTGAGGTCGATTTCGCTGTAGTGCCAAACGGCAGCCGAGTTGGGGTTCGGCCGGGCGAAATCGCCTTTCTCGGGTTCGACCGCCTGCAGGCGTTTGTGGGGGATGGGTTTGTTGGGGTCGGCGCTGTTGTAGGCCAGCTCGGGGCTAACGTCGCTGCCATCGAGTTTCTTGGCTGGGTTGATACACCAAAGGTGACCGGTGCCTTCGCCGTGCTCGGGGTCTTCGCCGACGGCCACGTACACAAGCCCATCGCAAACGACCGGCGTACCAATGATATGGTTGCGCGTGGCCTTGATGAGGCTGTAGTGCGACTCCTTCGGATTGCAATCGAACTTCCAGAGGAGCTGCGAGCCGCCTTGGCCATCGCCCTCGGGGTTGAAACTGTAAAGCCAGCCATCGCCACCAGCGAACAATACCTGGGGCACACCCCCCAGCACGGCATAGGCGGGCGAGGACCACTGCCCATGGAGGATGTTGAGGCCGGGCGAGGCATCGGTCCAGAGAACTTTCTTCGTGTGTTTATGCATGGCGAAGAAGCTGGGGGCTTGCGCAGCCGGAATGTAGTTGTGCTCGACATCGACCCCGTTGGAAGTGCAAACAAACAGCACGTCGCCAACACGGGTGATGGAGCAATCGGCCATGTTGTGCTGAGAAACCCCCATTTCTTTCATCATGTCGAAGCTCCAAACGACGTCGGCTTCATCTTTGTTTTCGTTAGGCTCCTCTTTGAAAGGACCATCGTTTTCGCCGTCGTCGAATCCTTCGGTATCCAGGCAGCGGACTTCGCCGCGGCTCGTGACGAACCAAAGGCGATCACCTTCCACGAGTGGCGCGCAGCAGATGCCTTGCAGCGGCCAGTCGTGAACGCGGCCCGTGGGAAGCTTCTCGCTACTGTGCTGCCACAGGAACTTGCCAGTGGCCGTATCGAAGCAAAGAAGGCAGCCGAGATCGACCTCGGGCGGATATCGTTTGAGCCACCCGCCGCTGTTATTCGTGCCGACGAAGACCTTACCTCCGGCGACCACGGGGTTCCCGTAGCTTTGCGAGCCGAGCCTGCCGACCCATTTGATATTCTTGGCGTTGGCACTGTCCCACTCGCCGGTGCGATAGTCAAACTTACCGATGTTCCAGTGTGTGGGGATGTTGTGGCCGACGGGCGTGTTGTTGCGCAGAGAGGTGCCACCCCACTGCGGCCAATCGCTCGTGGAAGCGGTGGACCGCGCGGTACTGGAGGAGTCGGCGCCGACGACACCGTCACCCGTCAGCGACACCAGCGATAGAACGATTAATGCAGTGAATGCGAATTGAAGTTTCATCGGTTACACTCGGTAAAGATTGAACCACAAACGGGTTTGAACCACGAAGACACAAAGGGCACGAAGCAGGAGATCATACGGACAGGATTGACTAGATCGACTGGATCAAGGGAATTCGGATCCAAATCGCATCGACTTAATTCACATTGCTCACAAAGAACGCCACAAAGAACACCGAGAGGAAAGCGATCTGAGCATGTTCGGGGATTCGGTTGCCAGCCCCCCGGCAGAACCAGGGGCGGAATGATACTTCAGTTTCCGGACACCCTCAGCTTATTCTGCATTCTTTGTGTCCTTCGTGTCTTTGTGGTTTCTTCCGGAATAAACTAGTTCGGGGTAACCAACAGGTTATCGAGATAGATTTCGGCGTCGGGCGAATTTCCGAAAATAGCCGGGGTTCCGCGCAGGTTCGGCGCTCGGTCGACCATTTCGAGCGTCCACTTACTCGGTTCGGCCTCACCCCGCTTCCAGGCCTTGCCCCGGACGGCGGCCTGGCCTTCGCCGGGCACGACCGAAAGCTTGAGCGTGTACCAAGTATCGTGGATCGGCTTGAAGGGGGCCTCGGCAAAGCTGCGGTAATCGTTCGAGGTCCAGCTATCGAGCTTCAGTGTTTGGCTAAGGCTACGGATCGTGAATTGGTAACCGCTCGCGATCACGCCCACGTCGGCCATCTTGCCCTCTTGCTCCTTGAGAAGCACATCGGCCTGGATCGTGTAGTTGGCAAGGTGCGTGGGGCCCATCCAAATAAAGCTTCGTGTGCCGAGTTTGTTCTTCGGGTTCTTGGGGGTGGGAAGAATCGTCTTCTTCGCAATGTACTTTTCGCCGTTCTGTTCTCGAACTTCCCAACGCACCCGACCACCGAGCCAAGAAAGCGGCACCGCCGAATCGTCGTTAAAATCGAACTTCCAGGGAAGCGGCGGCACGATCCGCACGCGAGCCGTCCCGGTTACTTCTCCAACTTTGCAGGTGATGACCGAGCATTGGTGTTTGTTTTCGGCCGGGGCCGAAAACTTTCCTTCGGCACTGATACTCCCTGGGCCATCCACGGTAAAGTGCCACTTGGGCGAGGCCGCATCCAGAAACGCTTGGCCTCGGGCGTTAAACAACCGCACTTTGAATTGGTGCGAATCGCCAGGTGCGAGCAGGATGTCGTAGGGCACGATCTGAACGGTGGCAATCCCTTGTTCGCCGCCCGATCCTTCCTTCGGAGGCGGCGGGAGGGGGTCGGCCTGCGGCTGGGCGTCTGCCCGACCCAGGCAGTACATGTGCTCCGAGGCCGAAACATATATCTTCCCGTGCGACACGATGGGAGATGCGTCGAACCCCTCCTCTCGCATCCGGAACTGCGATACAACTTCGACCCCGCTCGCGGTGGGTTTCAGTACGAACCACTTGCTGCCGGTGAGGACGTAGAGTTTGCCCTCGGCCACCAGGGGCGTGGCGCGTTGCGTAGTATCAAGCTTCTTGCTGAAGATTTTGTTGCCCGTCTTGGCATCGAACACGAAGAGGCGGGCCGTATCATCAAGAACATAGACGCGGCCATCCAGCATGACGGGCGACGCCGTGCCCCCCAACACCTCGAAATGCCGCCACAGTTCCTTGCCGGCGAGGTTGCCGGCCATCGTCCCATCCAGCGCGACGACGCCCCCCATCGTATTTCCAACCGTATTCTCCACGCCTTGCGTCGTGTAGACCTTGCCATCGGGGGCTACGAGCGGAGAGACGTTAATCCCAGCTCGGCCGAAGGGGAAGTTCCAAACGACCTTGCCCGTGCGCGGTTGAAGAGACCAAACGCCGCCGTCGCCCGAGCTGAATACAAGTTGCGATTGGCCACCGATCGGCTGGACCGTGGGGGTGCTGAAGGTGGTGTCGTAGGGGCTGATATTCGTGCCGTTGAGCCAGCGGAGCTCGCCCGTGGCTTTGTCGAAGCACATGAAGCGGTGGGCCGGCCTGGCCAGATTGCCCCACTTGGGTTCATCCCCCCAGCCGACGATCACCGCGCTAATGAGGAGGTTATCTTCAAAGAGGATGGGGAAGTTGGTTCGACCGCCGTAGGTGGAAATGAGGCCGAGTTCCTCGTGCAAGCTGTGGTCCCACACGAGTTTTCCCGAGTCGCCTTCGAGGCAGCAGAAGTATCCGCAAACGCCCTGAGCATAGATACGGCCCGTTTCAGGATCACCAACACAACTCGACCAGCCGACCCGGTCGGCCGGGACTTCCGAGAGGTAGACGTTGAACCGGTGTTCCCAAAGGATTTTGCCCGTATTGGCATCGGCACAAACAACCTTCTCTCCTTCGGTAGGCGAGTTCTTTTGATCGCGCACGATCGTGTAGAGTTTTCCTCGTAGAACAATCGGAGTCGAACGGCCGCCCAGCGCGGCACTCTTCCACAAGACATGGCTGCCAGGCCCGCCCTCCGGATTCCACGTATCGATGAGGCCTTTTTCCGTCGAGACGCGGTTCTGTTGCGGGCCACGCCAATTGGGCCAATCGAGCGGGTCGGGCGGAGCAGCGGCGGAACAGAGACCACTTGCCGCAAGCAAACCAACGGCAACGAAGGCAGTTTGTATCGAAATGGCGGGGCATCGCTTTCCGAGAATCATAAGGAAGCAGACTCCAAAGGAAACGAGAATCGCTCCGGAAACCCGAAGGTGGGATCGAAGGGTAGGGGCAAACGCGGGCCGCCGGTGTCGCGATGGGGGGGATTAGCCGGCACATCTTGCTCCGTCGGAAGGGTAACCGTCAGCACTGACAGCACGACGAGCGCGTCGACTCGGCTTGAAAAGTGGTACTCCCGATGGAATGAAAGGTCGTGGACCCGCTCCGGTGCCAGCATGGGAATGGCGAAGCGAGGCACTAAACTCCTCCTAACTATATCAGACGGCGGTTCAACAGGCCATCAACGCCGGCAGGGGGCCCTACAGCCCGCAAGGTCTTTCCATCCTTCGTGGTGCGCAATGTTTCGCTAACAGTTTGACTTAAAGTGTGTGCTGAAAAAACCTTGCGTTCACTCAAGCGGTATCGAAAGTCAGGTCGATAGGATGGTTGTCGCATCCATTACACCCGCGTAGTGTGTGCGGCCAAGTGTTTGCGCGTCAGCCTACCGGCCCGGACTTATCGAGCCAAGGATTGGCTCGACTGGTACTGACGACAACCGTGGGAACCCTCCGAAGCAGCCCGCCTGATTCCGACCCCCGGCACTTTGAAAGTGCCCCTTACGCCGGACAAACCTACCAATTACGGCGTAGCTATGCGTCCGTCGCTCTCGACCGACTCATGATTCGGCGTGGGGCGGCATCGCGCGTTGCCGGAAGTCGGTTAATCTTCTGCCCGGATGGTTCCAACTCAATAGGAGACGACGTCCGATGAAAAATTTCTTGGGAGCGCTCGTAATGAGCATCGCCCTGGCTAGCCCGAGCTTTGGCTTCGGGTTGCTAGATCGTATGCTCGGCAGCGGTTGTGGCTGTTGCTGCGAGCCCAGCTGCGGCTGCTGCGAAAAGTCGTGTTGCTGCGAGCAGAGCTGCGGCTGCGAAAAAAGCTGCTGCTGCGAACAGAACAACTGCTGTGATTGCTGCTGCAACCATCGTTGCTGCCTGCTTGATCGGCTCCACAACATGTTCCACTGTGGATGCGGTTCCTGCTGCGAACCCAGCTGCTGCTGCGAAAAATCGTGCTGCTGCGAAAAGAGCTGCTGCTGCGAAAAGTCGTGCTGCTGCGAACCTAGCTGCGGTTGCGATAACTGCGGTTCGTGCTGCTGCAACCACCGTTGCTGCTTGATGGACAAGCTCTCCGGCTTGTTCCACTGCCACGGCTGCGGTTGCGGTTGCGGTTGCGAACCTTCCTGCTGCTGCAACAGCTGCGGCGACGCCTGCGGTTCCAATTGCGGTTGCGGTGGCGAAGGCGACAAGGCTGAGAAGACCGAAGCCGCCCCAGCTGCCCCCGCCGAAGCCGGTGCCGCTGCCCGCCCTGTCTCTCCGCGTCCTATGGCTGATCCGAACGCCTCGGTCGGCCAGCAACGCAATGTCGTTCGCACGAGCTTCCTCCGCTAAGTGATTCTCACCAGCGTGTGAAGTATCGACGACAACTCAAACCTGCCCCGGATGAAAGTTCGGGGCAGGTTTTTGTTTGCCAGGCATGTTTTGTTTCTGGGAGGTGTAAGTCCTCTGGGTGCCGTGATGACCGGAAGCTCAAGGCTAGGCAAGGGTGTCCGCCGCGAGGTGGGATCTGAAGGAAGCCGATGCCA
>JADZFK010000187.1 GCA_020849945.1 Pirellulales bacterium
CCATGCGAATCGCTCTCACGACGGCTATCGCTCGGAGACGGTGGCTCTTCAACGTTCCCCTTCTCGCCTTTCGAGGGCGATTGCTGAGGCTTTTCGGTGGGCTTCTTGCCGGGTTGGGAATCGGGCGATCCTTGGCTTTGCTGCTCATCCCCTTGGCCGGGCGTGCCTTCGGTGTTCGTCTGCTTCTCGTTGGGCGCTTGCTTTGCTTCGGCCGAGGTGTTGGTGGATTGTTCCTTGGTGGGTGGGGCCCCGCTCCGCTCCGCGTCGCGGCTAAACGGTTGCTGATCTTGTGCGTCGTGGCCAGAGGGTTGCTGGTCTTGCTTGTGCTGTTGAGCCTCGCGGGGCAAATCGCCCTGTTGTTGCATGTGCTCTTGAATGCGATTGAAGGCCTCGGCATCGTCGTCGCCCTCGGCCGAGACAGGCGACTGCTGCCCGCCCGCGGGCTGGTCCGGCTGATTGTTGTTTTGGGTTTCGCCCGTGGAAGGCTTGGCCGATGGACTGGACGATTGGTCGCCAGGGGTCGATGCCGATTCACTCTCTTTCGGTCGCGGCTCGGCACTGGTGGACTCACTCTTAGCCCCGTCCGCTGTGCCTTTGCCCTTGGCACTCTGCCCTTCCGCACCCGCCTGCTGCCCTTCGCTAGTAGCTTGCTGCTCTTCACCAGCATCTTGCTGCCCTTCGCCAGCGGCAGGCTGTTTTTCTCCTTCCTTATTTTTCTCGTCGCCCGCCGATTCGTGCCGCTCTCCACCGGCATCTGATTTCTTTTCGGCAGGTTGTTCGCCGGCACCTTCCTGTTTGCTACCTTCCTGTTTGCTACCTTCCTGCTTGCTACCTTCCTGCTTCGCGTCTTCCTGCTTCGCGTCTTCCTGCTTGGTGTCGTCTTTCCCGCCGATGATCCGGAGCGACTTGTGCTCCGTAGCCACGGCGTTCGCTTGGGGGGCTCGATTGTCTTGGGCTTCGACCCAGTACGTAAGCACATTGCCGACCTTCAAGCCATGCGCACGGGGCATCAACTCGAACTTGCGATGGAACCGGCCGCGGTGCTCGGTTTCGAGGAGCGATACATTCACGCATTCCCGTTGGCCGACCAAGCCGCGGAGTCGGACGGCCGCGAGCGCGAAGTCGGGATCACTGGCACCAAGTTCGATGAGGGCGCAGCCATCGAGAGGCACATCGATGACCGATTCGAGCGGTTGGCGGATTTCGACCTCGGGTGGCATGTCGGGATCCACCTCGATGGCATACTTCACGGGATTTCGATTTTGCCGACCCTCGCTGTTCGTAAATCGCAGTACATAGCTGGCGTGAAGCGGTGTTTGGCGATCCTCGCGAAGTGCCAGCTCGAATGTGGCCGAGGCGTCCGAATCGGTAGCCGACATACGGAGGTCGCGTCGCCCATCGGCGTCGAAATCGACGTGGGCCTCTCGAACTTCGCCGTTAGCCCGCGCATGGACGGTAACTCGCGTGCCTTCGATCCCCCGCACATCACCGAGTTGCTCGACGGTGCGATCGAGGTAGCCGGTGTAATCGGGGTAGTCGAATTCAACTCGCTCGACGAGGATCGAAGGGGCCGGCAAGGCGGTCACTTTGTAAGTAAGCGTGCGGGCATCGCCCGCCTCCAGGCGGTAGGTTAGGTTGCGGGTAACGCCAACGCTGGCGTGGGTGGGCCCTTCCTCGGCCAGTCGGCATTCGTATCGCAAGCCGTCGGCGGAACGCCGAAGCGGCATTGCGCGGCCGACGATCTGCCCATCCTCGGTCGAGAACCGAAGCACGGCCAATTCGTCGGGGGCCAGCCCGCGGATATCGGCCGATACGTCGATCGACTCGCCGCGAGAGATGGTGACGTGGCCAGGCACGATCTCTTGGATCGTGACGCGACTGGCCGGCACGATATCGGCCCAAGGAAGCAGCAAACGTTCCGCGGCGATGAAAGGATCCTTGGGCGAAAGAACTTTGTAGGACGCCGCCACCGCCACCACGGCCACCAGCACGTAACCCAAGTGGATCAACTGCGTTCGATCCACGGCCGTTTCGACCGAAACCCGCGTGAGCCCACGGGCTGCCTGCTCTTCGAGCGTTTGGTAAACCGCATCCGATACTTCGGAACGTTTCTGGCGCAGTAGCAGCAGGTTGATCAGGCTGTTCTTAAGGGTTGGCGCACCGTGCTCGATCGTTTGCGCGGCATAAACAGGATTGATGGCTAGCGAAACCAACGGCCACAATCGGCGGACAATGAAGTACCCGCAACCCACCGCCAATACGGCAAACAGCACGAAGCGAATCGCAACCGAGAAACCGCCGGGCACCACCCAGTGCTCGACAACCACCGCCATCGCGAGAAACAGCAGGACGGCCACGGCCAACTCGACGAGGGCGGTCGCCAGATCCACGAGCTTCACCATCCGCCGGGTGCCCTCGATCTTCTCGGCGATGTAATCGTGATAGCGCACCACCTTCGCACCGGCAGGCGGGCGAGTGGCAGATTGCGGTGCGGCTTGGTCGGTAGACATGAATCGAAAAACCGGCGTAACGTGTGCTGGATGCCGAAGGCCACCTCTCGAATCGGCAACCTAGCCCGCATTTCTCACAATCAAAACCACGGAAGCACGGAGCCACGGAGAAGAATTGGTCATTGCAAATTGGCCATTTGAAATTTGGTCATTTCTGAAATGGTCCATGACAAATGACAAATTTTCAATGACCAATTCTTCTTCTCCGTGACCTCTGTGTGCTCCGTGGTGAGAAATCCAGGCTAGCTGCAAAAAGTCTTTCCTATTATACGGGGTAACCCTTGATTGAGACGGGGGCCACGGCAACTCAGTTCCCGAGCTTGCCCAGATCGGGCGATTTTGCCGATTATACC
>JADZFK010000188.1 GCA_020849945.1 Pirellulales bacterium
ACGCCGCCCTCAGCCTCCTCCGCCTCGCCAACATCCAAGAAATCGCACCCACCCTCCGCGAATTCGCCTATCAACCCCGGAAACTCTTACGCTTCCTCGGCATTATGAAAAACTGATCGGCCCTGGTGTTTTGCGAGGAATGCGCAGGGTGTGTGTGGGGTTAGGCAGGAAATGGAGCGGGATTGGCAGTCGCCCCAGGAGAAGCTGGGGGAAGGCATCCGGGGCAGTTATTCCGCATTTCTAACAACCAAACCCACGGAGGCACGGAGCCACGGAGAAAACCAGTAGCAAGTACCCCTACCACAACGAACAGCGGAGACACCCAGTCTCGTAGCTACGGGCGGTTGACCTTACTTCAAACGATCTCTTGGCTTGTTCTTCGAGTTCTCCGTGTGCTCCGTGGCGAGAAATCCGGATTAGTGGGCACCGAGATAGGCCTTGCGGACGTCGTCGCTGGCGGCAAGCTGGGCGGCGGGGCCTTCCATGCGAATCTTGCCGACCTCGATGACGTAGGCTCGATGGGCGACCTGCAATGCCATGTTCGCGTTTTGCTCGACAAGCAGGATTGTGGTGCCCGCGCGATTGATCTCGCGGATCACCTGGAAGATGGTTTGCACGAGTTGGGGCGCGAGGCCGAGCGATGGTTCGTCGAGCATGAGGAGCTTGGGGCGGGCCACGAGCGCGCGGGCAATGGCGAGCATTTGCTGTTCGCCGCCCGAAAGGGTGCCGGCTTGCTGGGCGAGCCGTTCCCTCACCCGCGGAAAAAACTCGAGTGCCCGCTCACGGTCCTTTGCGATGGCGGCTTTATCGTTTCGCAGGAACGCGCCTAAGTTCAAATTTTCCTCGACGGTCAGGTTCGAGAAGATTTTTCGGCCCTCGGGAGCTTGGACGAGACCGGTTTCGACAACTTTGTGGGGAGGCCAGTTTTGGATGGGCCGACCATCGAACACGATCTTGCCAGACCTTGGCTGAAGGAGCCCGGAGATGGTGCGGAGGGTGGTGGATTTTCCGGCGCCGTTAGCGCCGATGAGGGTCACGACTTCGCCGGCCTCGACGCAAAGCGAGACGCCGCGGAGCGCTTCGATCGCACCGTAGAAGACGCCGAGGTTTTCGACTTCGAGCAGAGCCATGCGTTACACCGTGGCGGCATCGGCACCCAGGTAGGCGGCGATGACCTTGGGATCGTTCTGAATTTCGTGAGGGGTGCCGTGCGCGATGACCTCGCCGTGATCGAGCACGGTGATTTGTTCGCAGATATCCATGACGAGGCCCATATCGTGTTCGATGAGCAGGATGGCGAGGTCGAAGGTATCGCGGATGTGTCGGATTGACTTGGCGAGTTCAAGTTTTTCCTGGGAGTTGAGGCCGGCGGCAGGTTCGTCGAGTAGTAGCACCTTGGGATTGGCGGCCAGCGCGCGGACGATTTCGAGGTGGCGTTGGTGGCCATAGCTAAGGCTGGTTGCAGGTTCGAGGCAACGTTCTTGGAGCCCAAACAGGCCCAGCAGTTCAAAAGCTTTGCGGCGGATTTCGGATTCTTCGTGGGCGTAACGGCGGGTGCGGAGGAGCGTAGAGGCAAGACCTTCGCGGGCGTGAAGTTGGCCGGCAAGTTGGACGTTATCGAGCACGTTCAGGCCGGGAAAGAGGCGAATGTTTTGAAACGTGCGAGCGATGCCGGCGGCCACCACCTGATGAGCCTTCAGACCGACAAGATTGCGAGAATCGAGGAATATTCGACCGGCTTGGGTTTGGTAGACTCCGGTAAGGAGGTTGAAGACGGTGGTTTTTCCCGCGCCGTTGGGGCCGATGAGGCCGTACAGGCCGCGCCGAGGCAGGTTGATCGAAAAGCCATCGACCGCTTTAAGCCCGCCGAAGCGAATGCCGATTCCCTCGACCGCCAGCAGTGTTGGGGAAGCTTGGTTCGGGGCCGTTCGGTTGGCGGTGGAGACGTTCGTCATGCGGCCCCCCGCTTTTCGTTGGAAGGAGATCGAGTTTGAGGTTTGCGGGTGAACCAGCGTGGCCGCCAATCCCAGATTTCGTGGATGCCGAAGAGGCCCTGTGGCCTGAGGAGCATCATGCCGATGAGGAGCAAGGAGTACACGATGAGGCGGTACTGATCGAAATCGCGAAGGTACTCGGGGAGGACGGTGAGGAGGGTGGCGGCGAGTACAACGCCGGAGATGGAGCCGCGGCCGCCAAGGACGGTCATGATGACGTAGTCGAGGGAGCGGAGGAAGCCGGCGTCGAGGGGTCGTAGGATAAGGCCGCTTTCGTGGGCGAACAAGCCCCCTGCGAGGCCGGCGAAGAAGGCGGCGATCATGAAGGCCATCACCTTAACTCGGGCGACATGGACGCCCATGGCCTGAGCGGCGAATTCATCCTCGCGGACGGAGATCATGGCACGTCCGAGGCTCGATCGTTTGAGACGGAAGGCGACGACGAGCATCAGGGCAACGAAAACGTAGACCCAAAAGAGTGTGGTGTAGGTGGGAAGGCCGTTAAAGCCAACGGCACCGCCGACAGGAGGCGGGAGCCAATTCTTGAGCGAGGAGGAATCGAGTTGATCGGGCGAGAGAATGGGATTGGTTTGCTGGAGGACGACGCGAAGGATTTCGCCGAAGCCGAGGGTGACGATGGCGAGGTAATCGCCGCGGAGGCGGAGCGAGGGGAGGCCGACGACGTACCCGGCGGCCGTGGCGACCAGGGCGCCGAGCAAGCAAGCAAAGACGAAGAGCCACGCGCCGGGCCCCAAGACACCGCCGTGGAGGTCGGTGGATTTCCAGAGCAGGATCGAGCCGTAGTAGGTGACGATGCCGGACGTGTAACCGCCGATGGCGAGGAAGGCGGCATGACCGAGGGAAAACTGGCCCGTCATACCGTTCACGATATTGAGTGAGACGGCGAGGATGATGGCGATGCCGACATCGAGGACGACTTTCTTGTAGTAGAGCCACCCGGGGCCTAGAGGCCAAAAGTAGTGAAGGGCGGCGGCGAGGGCGATGCCGAGCAGGATCGGCCAGGCGCTGTTGGCGAGGGTGCCCAAGAGCCCGCGTTCGCGAGGCGGGGTGGGCGAGTCGAACGGCGTATCGGGATTGGGTTTACGCATGGCTACACCTTCTCACGAACGGTGGAGCCTAACAGGCCCGAGGGACGAACGAGCAAAATGGCGATGAGCAGCGCGAAGACGTAGACATCGCGATAACTTGAGGAGAGATAGTACGCGCCAAACTGTTCGACGGCAGCGATCACGAAGCCGCCGAGGACCGCGCCACGAACGTTTCCGATACCGCCGATGACGGCGGCGACGAACGCTTTCAGGCCGAGGAGGACCCACGTGGTATGGGCGGGCTGATTGAGGCCGGGGTATTTGAGCGCGTACAGAAAACCGGCGGCGGCGGCAAGTGCCGAGCCAAGCATGAATGTGTAGGAGATGATGCGATCGACGGGGATGCCCATCAGTGCGGAGGCTTCCAGATCGTAGGAAACGGCGCGCATAGCGGTGCCAATTTTCGTGCGGAAGACGAGGAATTCGAGCGCGATCATAAGCACGGCCGAGGTGCCGACAATCATGACGTCAACCAACCCGATGACGACGTTGCGGGCACCACCGCTGCTGGGGAGCGAGAGCCGCCACAGTTCGACATTGGAGAGCAAGGCAGGCATTTTCTGGGGAGAAGGCCCAAACATGAAGCTGAGCTGGCCGAGATTCTGTAGCAATAGCGAAACTCCGATAGCCGTGATAAGCACGTTGAGCCGGGGCGCTTTGCGTAAGGGGCGATAGGCGAACCGCTCGATGACGAAGCCGATGAGCGAACAGGCGACAACCGCGGCGATGAGAATGGAGGCCCCCAACCACAAGGGCGGCGCGGGGCTATCGGGGTTGTGGGCATCGAGCCCCACGGCGGGAAACAGCCAGCGGGTCAGGGTAAAACTGATCCACGCGCCTAGCACCACGATATCGCTGTGAGCGAAGTTGATGAACTTCAGGATACCGTAGACCATCGTGTAGCCGAGCGCGATCAGCGCGTACAGACTCCCGACGGCCAGGGTGGTCATGAGGGTCTGTGCGAAGTCAGCCATAGGCGGCGAGGAATGTCAGATTGCGAATTTCGGATTGAGGATTTGCCAACGCGCGGTGGTTTGTTGAGCATTCGCCGTGGATCCGCGAGACTCCCGGCCTTGAAATCACTCGGGCTGAATCGTGGTGACGTAAGTGGGGATGCCGTCCTTCATTTGGATCATCATGGCGGGCTTCACCGCATTGCGATCGGCATCGATGGAGATTTTACCGGTGACGCCGGGAAATCCTTTGGTGCTGGCAAGTTTGGCGGCGATGTCGTCTCCCTTCGTGGAGCCGGCCTGGCCGATGGCGAGACAAACGATACGGGCCGCATCGTAGCCGAGTGCGGCCAAGGCATCGGGAGTTTCGCCGTGCTTGGCTTTGTACTTGGAAATGAAGGATTGAACGGCCGGATCGGGGTCTTGCTGAGAGTAATGGTTGGAATAGTAGGCACCCTCGATGGCCTTGCCGGCGATGCCGGCCAGTTTGGAGGAGTCCCACCCATCGGCACCGAGCAGCGGCGTGGCGATACCCAACTTTTGAGTTTGGATCGCGATGTTGCCGACATCGGTGTAGTAACCGGGGATGAAGATAACGTCGGGCTCGCTGGCGCGAATCGCGGTGAGTTGGGCAGAGAAATCCTGGTCGCCCTCGGTATAAGCCTGCTCGGAGACGATAGTTCCACCCAGTTTGGCGAACGACTTGGCGAATTCTTCCCGCAAGCCGACCGAGTAACCGGAGGCCTGATCGTAGAGGATCGCCGCTTTGTTGGCCTTGAGCGCTTCGTGTTCTCGGGCGAACTTCGCACAGGCATAAGCCTGAAAAGGATCGATGAAGCAGACGCGGAAGATTTTGTCACCTACCTGCGTGACCTTCGTGTTGGTCGAGGAAGGGGATACCATCGGGATGCCATTCTCCTGGCAGACCGGCGCGGCGGCCAACGACAAGCTGGTGGCCACTTCCCCGAGCACGGCAACGACGCCATCGCGAGTAACGAGCCGGGTGGCGGCCGTTCCGGCTTCGCGAGCATCGCCTTTGTCGTCGTAAGTAATGAGTCGCACCTTCTTGCCGTTCACACCGCCGGCGGCATTGATTTCCTCGATGGCCAGCAGGATGCCGTTATCGGTCGAACGCCCAAAGGTGGCCTGAGCGCCGGTGAGCGAAGCATAGTGGCCGAGGCAGATTTCATCACCGCTGGAGCCGCCGCCGCAGCCGATCAGCAGGGAAGCAAACAGGCAGCCCATGGGGAAGAAGACGCCGAATGAAAACATTCGTGCGGCGCCAACTTGGGAACACCAGTCGGGTTGATCGGGCACACAGAAACTGGCCGAGGGCACGTGACGTGGCATGGTACTTTCGATGTGACGGAAGTAATTGGGACGTTCTGGGCAAACTACTAGTATATCCCACGCAATCGCGGCCTCTCAAGCCGTGGAATGTGCGTAACCAGGGCCGATCAGTTTTTTATGTTCGGGACAGCAAGGACTCACAAACCCGAAGCGTCAGCGAGGAAAAGTGTGCTTATTCCCTCACAGACACTTCGGGCAGGTTTCCAATGAACTCGCCCAAAATGAAAAAGTGGTCGGCCCTGATGTGCGTAAGACACGCGAGTTTTCGGCAAGAACGGTGAGTAGCCGCGACGCGGTAACGGAGCGCGAACCCGCGAAGCCGCGTTGAAGGCAAGCGTGGGTCGGCCGAGCCGAGGCCGGCAGGGCTGCTATCCCGGATTTCTCACCACGGAGCACACCGAGGTCACAGAGAACAAGCCAAGAGATCGTTTGAAACCAAGGTCAACCGCCCGTAGCTACGAGACAGAGTGCTTCCACCGTTTATTGTGGTAGGGGTACTTGCTACTAGTTTTCTCCGTGGCTCCGTGGTTTTGAGTGTGAGAAATGCGGACTATCGGCGTTCGACGTGGCGTGTTTCGAGCGCGAGCTTGTGGAAGCCGAGTGATTCCAGAAGATCGACGACCTGAATCACCGCGCCGTATTCGATGCCCCGGTCGGCTGAGAGGGAGGCGGGCAGGTTGGCCATTGGGGTGCCGCGCTCGGCAAACGTTTTCCGGAGCGCGGTCTCGTCGGTGGCTTGGCCGTTGAGGAAGAGCGTGGGTTGGCCGAGGGAATTCCGTTTGAGCGTGAACGCAAGCGTCGTGGCGTTTTGGTCGGTGGGGAGGGCGTAAGTATCGGGCACGTTGACTTCAACACGAGCGGTCGTAACGAGCACGGGCACCGTAATCATGAAGACGATGAGAAGGACGAGGATCACATCGACGAGCGGCGTGACGTTGATTTCGCTTAGCGGCGAATCTTCTTCGCTGGCATAGGAGTTGGTGAGTGCGGCAGCCATTACGCGGCCCTCGGCGGGTGGAGCGGTCGGGCGTTCGGCAGATTAGGCGCGGCGGGCTCGACCCAGGCCGCGGCGGAGAGGACCAGGTGGGCAAGGGAATCGACGGAGGCCAATCGTTTCCGCACACGGCGTTGGAACAGGTTGTACGCCACGACGGCCGGAATGGCGACGAACAAGCCGACGGCGGTGGCGACGAGCGCTTCGAACACGCCCGACATGACGGCGCTGGGGTTTTGTTGTGCCGCGTTGCCGGTCAATTCGTGGGCGGCGTTGATGATACCAAGAACGGTGCCGAGCAGACCGACAAACGGGGCATTGCTGCCGATCGTCGCGAGGATCGAGAGGTTGGCGTCGAGGGCCGGGCGCATTCGCGCTTTGGTGCCGTGCATGGCTTCGCCACACGCCTGGGCACCACCGCGCAAGGCGATCAGCCCGGCAGCGACCACGGCCGACTCGATGCAGTACGCGTGCGTATCGCGCACCAGTTGCCAGGCACCGGCCACATTGCGGGCGCGGAGTTGTTCCTCGAGATTCGTGGTGAGCGAGTCGGTATCGATTCGGGTGCGCGCGAAGTAGAGCCATCGCTCGACCATGAGTGCGATGCTGATGACGCTTAGCGCCACGAGCAGCCACAGCACCCAATCGGCACCGGCATAGGCGATTCGCAAGAACAAGGAAGTGAGCATGAGGCGATCGGGCGGCAGGAAGATGAATCCATTCGGGCGGTAAGACAAAAGGCCTGAAAGTTTAGAAGCCCGGCCACGAAACAGCAAGAGAGTTTGGAGCGAAGAAAACGGCTGCCAAACGGCTGATTTTGTCTATCAGGCGTCGTGGATTCGTTGCCATGGTCCAGAGAAGCCATGTCGATTCGGGTTAGCGGCGGCTTCTGGGCCGAGAAGTCGGTGCCGCGAGCCGAGCGGCACTTTTCGTGAAAGTGGATACGAAGTTGGTCGTTCCGTGTCCCGCTCGGCTCGCGGGACCTACCTGGAAACGCTACGCGAGTGGAGCATGGATCGGCCCTGTGCAATCACAAACACACTTTAGGAACGGACAATCATCTCGCGGAGCGAGCTGAGTACAGAGGGAGATGAGTAGCGAGCGAGGGCTAACGGATGCTATCCCATAACCACTGGGGCGCGATGAAGATGGCGATCGAGCCGAGCGAGCAGGCCACGCCGGCCACCCAGGGTGCCCATGCAAAGCGGAGGGGGGCCACGGGGGCGTCGGGCTGGGCGGCGGGTTCGAGGAACATGAGCGCCACGAGGCGGAGGTAGTAGTAGGCGCTGATCGCGGCATTGATGGCGAGGGCGATCGCCAGCACATGGCCGATAATCCGCTCGCCGATCATCGTGCCATCTGCCCAAGCAGCGAGGAAGAGATTGAATTTTCCGAGGAAGCCAGCCGTGGGTGGCAAGCCGGTAAGGCTGAACAAGCAGACGGCGAGCAGCAGGGCATTCATGGGTTGCTGGCGGGCGAGGCCGCGGAGGTCGTCGTCGGCCTGAAGCGGCGGGCGATCGCCCGTGGCAGCATGAAGGAGCGCGAAGACGCCGATGGTCATGAGGCCGTAGGTGGCGAGGTAGAACAAGAGTGCCTCTCGCCCGCTGACGGGAGCAACATCTCCCACGGTGAGGCCGATCAGCATGTACCCGGCATGGGCGATGCTCGAGTAGGCCATCAGGCGGTACAGGTGTTTTTGGCGAAGGGCAAGCAGGTTGCCGACGAACATGGAAACGACGGCGAGCGAGCCCAGAAGCAGCTTGGCGTTGAACTCGGGAAGCAGGCGTTGCCAACTTTCCGAGGCACTGGCAAGCGGCAGAAGCCGAATGAGCGCGACGAATCCCACGACCTTGGGGACGAGCGAAAGAAGCGCGGCATTCGAGGCGGTCGTACCTTGGAAGACATCGGGGGCGTAGAAGTGGAAGGGGACCGCCGCGATGCGGAAGCACAGACCGGCAACGAGCAGCGCAAAGGCCACTTCCAGCAGCCCATCGGCGGTGTGGGGAACTCGGGCGGCAAGAATTTCGCGGATGGCGGTGAAGTTGGTGTTGCCGGCCACGCCGTAAACCCACGTCATGCCGTAGAGGACGATTGCAGAGGAGAAGATGCTAAGGAGAAAGTACTTGAGCGTGGCCTCGCCACCGATGCGGTCGCGTCTTCCCAAGTACAGCAGCACGTAGGTGGGAATGCTCACCAGTTCGAGCGCGAGAAACATGGCGATAAGGTCGTTGGCAGCCGCAACGAGGTTGGCACCCATGAGGATGGAAAGCAAACAGGCATGTGCTTCGGCGGCGTGAGAGTCGTCGATTTGATTCCACAAGACGAGGATGAGCAGGAAGCCGGTGGAGAGCGTAAGCCCGCGGGCGTACCACACGAGGCCATCGAGTTGGAAGAGGCCGCCGCGCACATCGGCGGGGCCGCCGCGATACCAAACGAACCAAGCGGCGGCGAGCGCGAAGAGCGAGAGCCATCCCCAGCGATTGCGGAGGCCGGCGGGGGCCTCGCCCGAACCGCTTACCATGAGTGGCCCCAGGAAAAACAGGGCGCAAACGGCCGCGAGCAGGATGATCTCCGGCACGATGAGGCCGGCGGTTCCACGAATTTGTGCAATGGCTTCAGGCACGGTTCTAGCGCTCGGTGGCTGGTGGGGATAAACGGGTCGCTGACGCACTGGATGAGGGCGTTTCAACCCTCGCAAGTTCGAGAGCGGGGTGCGGCAGGCTAGCAATTTTCGGAGCGCGAGGGCTGGGCATGGGGATGAAGGCGGTGCCCGATGGCGCGGGAGCGAAGTGTTCCCTGCCCACCGCATCCTGCATCCTGCCTCGTTTCGCCGCGACGCGTTCGTTGGGGGGCAGATATTCATCGTACACGGCAACAACGGCGTCGACATCTGGGCGGATTATTTCGAGCAGCGGGCCAGGGGTTACGCCAATCCATAGGCACAGAGCGCCGATGGGAACGACGGCCACCGCCTCGCGGAACGTGAGATCGCGGATCGGCGGTTCGCCGTGCCCATGCAGAGGCTCGTGAAGCTGTCCGAAGAAAGCGTGCTGCAACATCGTGAGCATGTACCAAGCGCCGAGAACGACCCCCGCAGTGCCAAGTACGGCGTAAATCGGTTCGCGGCGAAACATGCCGACGAGCGACAGGTACTCGCCAACGAAGCCGTTGAGACCGGGCAGGCCGATGCTCGACATCGTGATGAAGACAAAGATCGCGGCGATCAGCGGCAGGCGAGCGGCCAGTCCGCCAAGGTCATCGAGTTGGCGGGTGTGGTAGCGGTCGTAAACCATGCCGACGAGCAGGAACAAGGCCCCGGTGGAAAGGCCGTGGTTGATCATCTGCAAAACGCCACCAGAGATACCGGCGGAGTTGAGGGCAAATAGCCCCAGAACGCAGAAACCCAAATGGGCCACGCTGCTGTAGGCAACGAGTTTCTTGATATCACGCTGGGCGAGTGCGCACAGCGAACCGTAAATGATGCCCGCCACAGCCAGGATGGCCATGAGCGGTACGCCGACCGTTTGGCACGCATGAGGGAAAAGTGGCAGGCAGATGCGCAACAGGCCAAAGGTGCCGAGCTTAAGAAGCACGCCCGCGAGCATCACGCTGCCGGCGGTCGGTGCTTCCACATGGGCCAGGGGTAACCACGTGTGAAGCGGGAAGACGGGCACCTTCACCATGAAGCCCACCGAGATGGCAAGGAAGAGGGCGATTTGCCACTCGGGTTTGAGTGGGTGCTCGACTGCCCAACGGGCCAGGGCAGGTAGTGAAGTGGGCGTGGCGATGCCCGCCGAGGAAGCGGCTAGCACCAGGGACACCAACCCCAGCAGCGTCACCACGCTGCCTGCAAACGTGTACAGAAAGAACTTGATGGCGGCATAGCGCCGTTCGGGGCCACCCCAAATGCCAATCATGAAGAAGAGTGGAACCAACGTGAACTCGAAAAACACGTAAAACAACACGAGATCGAAGGCCATGAAGACGCCCATCAGCGCAGCTTCGAGCAAGAGCAGACAGGCGTAGAAGCCGGACGCCCGATCGCGGATCGCTTCCCACGAAATGAGCACGCCGGAGACCGTGAGCAGGGCCGTCAGCACGATGAGCGTTAGGCTGATGCCATCCACGCCGAAGACGAAGCTGAAGTTGAGCGGATCGGCGTTGGCCGCGGCCGAGTTCGTATCCGAGGCCGCGTGGTTGAGATTGAACCAGTGGTAGCTGATTGCGTGGCGAGGCTCGACGGGCGAAAGCCGTGGCCCGCCGGATGGCAGATGGCGGAACTCATTCCCCAACGAGAGCGAAAGCAACAACGTAACCACCGAAGCCGCAAGCGCGAATCGCCGCGCTGCCCCCTGCGAAAGGAACGAACGCCCGACAAGCAGCAGCAACGCGGCCGCCAGCGGTACGAAAAGCAGTGATAACAGGAGGGAAGACATGGGAAGGGTCGAGGGTCGAGGGCGGAAGGTCGAGGGCCAGAAGGGATATTGTGTACGGGTTGAAGGTTTAGCCGCGATGCGGAGCGGAGCGAGTTGCGAGAAGCGAGTTGTTAGTTAACGGTTGACGGCTTTGTGCTGCTTCTATGCGATTTAGTTGATGGTGTAAGGCAGCATTCCCATGGCGAACAAGAGGCAGGCGAGCAGGCCCGCCCACATGATGAGGGCGTAAGCGGGAAGTCGGCCGCCGTGGAACCACATGGGCACATTGCTGAGTAAACGAGGGATATGGGCAATGCCGTCGACGATCGAGTCGATGATGCCGCGGTCGAACCAACTGGCGAGCCAAGCGACAGCGCGAAGCGGAGCGACGAGGAGCGTCCAGAAGAATTCGTCGAAGTAAAGTTTGTTAAGTGAAGCGTGATAGAGCGGCCCCAACGCAACGGCAACGCGGCCGGGCAGTTCAGGCGAGCGGACGTACATCCACCAAGCGAGACCGATGCCGATCGCCACGAGGGTGACGCTAAGCGACATGAGACCGGGCGAGAGGCCGTGCTCATGGGCCTCGGCGAGACCGGCCGAGTGATGCAAGAAGGTGCCGAACCAGCCGGTAAGGCCGACAAGCCCGCCGATGACCACGGCGCACAAAGCCAAGAGGCGAAGGGGGCCGGCCATGACGGGCGGCGCTTCGTGGGGATGGTGACCGGCTTCCTCGGGAAATCGCTCCTCGCCCCAGAAGGTTAGGAAGTAAGCGCGGAACGTGTAGAACGCGGTGAGCAGCGCTGTGAACGCGGCGACAACGAACACGATGCAAAACACACGGCCGTAATGATCGCCATGAGCGGCATGATAGACGACCGCAAAGATTTCGTCCTTGCTCCAAAAGCCCGAGAGGAGGGGTACCCCCGCCAAGGCGGCAGCACCGCAGAGGAACGTCCAGTGCGTGATCGGCAAGGCGCGGCGGAGTCCGCTGAAGCGGCGAATATCGATCACATCGCCCATCGCATGCATGACGCTGCCCGCCGCGAGGAAGAGCAGCGCCTTGAAGAACGCATGGGTGTAGAGGTGAAACATGGCGGCGGTGGTGGCGTGGGTGGCGGCCTCGGCCCCGGCGGCCCCGGCCCCTAAGGCCATGAACATGAAACCCAACTGGCTCACCGTGGAGTACGCGAGAACTCGCTTCAGGTCGAATTGCGTAAGAGCGATGAGCGCGGCAATGAGCGCGGTAACGGCTCCGATGCAGCTGACCACAACTTGGGCCGTGGGCGAGTAGATGAACAACGGCGTGCAGCGAGCGACGAGGTAAACACCGGCCGTTACCATCGTGGCGGCATGGATTAACGCGCTCACTGGCGTGGGGCCTTCCATCGCGTCGGGCAACCACACGTGCAAGGGGAACTGGGCGCTCTTGCCCATCGCACCGAGCAGCAGCAAGAGGCAGATCAAGGTAATTCGCCCAGGCTGTTCGGCGGCAAGTTGGGCCAGTTGATTGGTGTTGCCAAGGACGGTGGAAAAATCGAGCGAGTGGAAGGTTGTCCAAATCAGGAAAATGCCGATGAGGAAACCGAAATCGCCGATGCGATTGACGACAAAAGCCTTCTTGGCCGCGGCGGCCGCGCTCGGTTTCTTGAACCAGAAGCCGATCAGCAGATAGCTGCACAGGCCCACGCCTTCCCAAAACACGAACAGTTGCAAGAAGCTGGGAGCGAGCACGAGCATGCACATCGAAAACACGAACAGCGAAAAGGCGGCAAAGAACCGGGCGTAGCCGGGGTCGCCGTGCATGTACCCGGCGGCGAAGACAGCCACGAGCAAGCTTACGGCCGTAACCATCGAGAGCATGATGGCAGCCATGCCATCGGCTCGCAGATCGACGCGAACGTCGATTCCGCCGGCGTTGATCCACGAATAGCCGCTCGCGACGACCGGTGTCGTGCCATGCTCGCTGAAGCCGGTCGGCACAATCGAGAAGAG
Organism: Pirellulales bacterium; assembly: GCA_020849945.1. Lineage (GTDB taxonomy): Bacteria > Planctomycetota > Planctomycetia > Pirellulales > Lacipirellulaceae > JABDGM01. The sequence goes on from JADZFK010000188.1 coordinate 12,808, forward strand.
GAGGACGTAGGCACAAACGGTGGCGACGGCGAGCCCGAACCAGCAAGGCAGGTGGCTCTTCTCGCGCAGGCCGCGGGGGCCAAGCGTGGCGGTAACGACCGACGCCGCAAGGGGGGCGATCGGAATGAGCCACATCACCAAGTATTGAATGTTTTCGGGCATGGGTGAACGAGCAAAGAATCACACGATATGAGGAAGCCTACGATCGCTTTGAAGCAGCCAGTTGTTTGGCCTTTGGCTCGCGGCCGGCCGGCGTGAGATGGGGGTACTCGGCCGGTGGCGGTTCGACAAACGCGAGCTCCTCGGCCTGTTCGGCCACGCGGTGCGAAGGAAGGCCTGGCTCGCGTAGGTCGGACCAGAAATCGATATCGAGCGTTTTTGATTTTTGATAGAGGGCGAGCACCAGGGCGAGGGCCAGCCCGGCCTCGCAGGCGGCGACCGTCAGAATGAAGATCGTGAAGGCTTGCCCCTGGAAATTGTTGTGAACACGACCGAATGTAACAAGCGAGAGCGAAACGCCGTGGAGCATGAGTTCGGCGGAGAGGACCATCAGGATCAGGTTGCGGCGTGTGAGGAAGCCGATAGCCCCCAGGACAAACAGAATCGCGCCGACCATCAAATAGCGTTCGACATCGCCCGTCATAGCGTACCTCGACTTCGTCGTGGAGCGATGGCGATAGCGCCGATCGTGGCGACGAGCAACAGGGTACCGGCGAGTTCGACGGCGAAGAGGTAATCGCCGAACAAGGAGCGGCCGAGGCCGCGCATCGGGGCGTGGGCGATGGATTGTTGATCGGGGGGCACACTGAGGGCACCCGCGGCGGCTGTGGCGGTAGGCCGCTGGGCGGCGACCTGCAAGTCGTCGGGCGAACTGGCGAGCATCATGTTGATGAGAAGGGAAAGGAGCAACATTGCGCCGATGGTGGCCAACAAGGGCTGACGCGAGCGTTGATCGTAAGCGGTAGCGCCGCTTTGTTGGGCAAGCATGATGACGAAGACGAAAGTAACGACGATGGCCCCGGCGTAAACGATGACTGTTGCCGCCGCCAAGAAGGGCGCGAACTGCAACCAGAAGAGGCCGCACACGCACAGGGTCGCCAAGGCAAACCACAGCGCGGCGTAAACGGGATTGCGGTTGGTGATCATCAGGATCGCGCAGAGCAGCGCGGCACCGGCGAAGGTGAAGAAGAGGAACGACTCGCCCACGGGGCTATCCGCGGGGAAAAGCCGCGCCAGCATATACCCGCCGACAAGCGAGGCGGCCAGGGGGCCGATCCGGCGGCGCGACACCGAGCGCGGCAGCAACCACCAGATGCCGCCCCCAAGCAACACCAACGCGATTGCCTGCCAATGTTCTTCGATCCACTGCATGACGATTGCGATATCCGTAAGGGAGGCCGCTTGCTCGGCCGCCGAGCCGCTTCGCGCGGTACAGGGCGGGCCTGTTCCTGGCGTTTCCCATCGCAAGAAAACGCTGCAAGAAGGCCGTGAACAATTCTCCAAAATGTAACCCACGGGCGGCTGGAAGGGCAGCCCAACTGGTCGCCATTTTCGCACACCTGCCGAGCAAGGCTGGGAAAACCACACGGCACGGCGACGAAAAGGGGGTTCAACCGATCTGCGAATTTCGGACCTCGGGGGGTGGTTCGCCGATAACGCCCGGCGTATTGACTATTGCCGCTCGATCGCCGCTTTCGACCGAGGTGGCCGGCCCCAGGGTGGCTAGGTTCACAAACTCGGCGGCGGGGCCAAGCCGTCCGCGACGAGTTCGCACCGGGTCGAGCGGGTTGTTCTTGGTTTCGTCGAAAATGCCAAGTAGCTTCTGCTTGTTGAAGACCATGGCCTCGCGGTTTTCGCTTGTCATATCGTAGATGTGCGTTAATTCAATCGCATCGACGGGGCAGGCCTCTTCGCACATTCCACAGTAGATGCAGCGGAGCTCATCGAGAATGAACTCGGCCGGATATTTGTCTCGGTCGGGCCAGTCGGGCGGGGCGGCAGCTGCCTCGATCGAAATGCAGTGGGCTGGGCAAGCGGTCGCACACAACATACAGGCCACGCATTTCACACGCCCTTGTTCATCGCGGTTGAGCCGATGTACGCCACGATAGTGTTGCGGCAGCACGGGCCGCTGCTCGGGGTATTGCTGCGTGACCGACTCGAAATCGGCCATGTGGCCGAACGTGATTTTGAGACCCTTCACAACTTCCGAGAGAAAAGTGGCTTCCCAGAAGCCAAGCTCCGGCTCGGTAACCCAGGCGATATCTTTGGGATTAATGGGCATGGCAGTGCGGAGAAAGGGAAGCGAAAGGGGAAGTGGGAAGTGGGAAGTGGCCGTCGATGGGAGTCGGCGGTTAGAAATACAGGGCCTGAGAGGCTGTGATTTGTTGGAAAGTGGGCAATCGATTTCGGCACGAGTGGCAATGCTATTCGGATCAAACGGCGGCTAGGAGGCCGCCGCTAACTCGAATTCGCAAGGAATCATAGGCTCCGAGAGTAGTTGGAATGATCGGCCCCTCCCCTAGCCGCTCCTGACAAGGGAAGGTGAAGCTGAATGGTTAATGCATGGCCAACGAGGCGCGGCGGCGGCGAGCGAGCTCCAGGCGTTTCGCGGTGACGGTGAAAACTCCAAAGAGAACAAACAACGCAACGGAAATCGGGAGTAAGGCCCAGCGATTAATGCCGAATTGCAGGACGGTCATCACGGCCACCATATTCGCCAACGCAAGCGGGAAGAAAACCTTCCAAGTGAGTTCCATTAGTTGATCGAATCGGAAGCGGGGGATCGTCCACCGAATGAGCATGATCAGCAAGACGCTGAACAGCACTTTGGCGAGGAGGACAAGCAGTTTGACTAACCACGCGCCAGTGTAGGCACTTTCGGGCGTTGCGATGAGTGGGAAGTGCCAGCCGCCAAAAAACAGGATGGCGGTCAGGAAACTGATCGTGACCAAGTGCGTGTACTCGCCGAGGAAGAACAGGACGAGCCGGAAGCCGCCGTATTCGGTGTGGTATCCGCCGACGAGTTCCTGCTCACACTCGGAAAGGTCGAACGGCAAGCGGTTGGATTCGGCGAGCGAACTGACGTAGAAGATAAGGGCGGCGAGAGGCTGGCACCAGATATTCCAGCCGAAGATGCCTTGCTTGGCCTGCTGATTGAGGATTTCATTGAGATCCACCGTGCGGCTCAACAAGATGACGCCAAGCACGCTCATACCGAGAGGGATTTCATAGCTGATGACCTGGGCACTTGCGCGAAGCGAGCCCAGGGCGCTGTACTTATTGTTGGAGGCCCAGCCGCCCAGGATCACGCCGTACACGGCGAGGCTTCCGACGGCGAAGATGAACACCAGGCCGATATTGACATCGGGCGCGATAAGGAACCGCAGCCACGTGAACGACTCCTCGACGGGGCCGAACGGCACAACGGCGAAGGCCAACAGCGTGGTAAACATGCTGATCGCGGGGGCGAGCAAGAAAAGAGCCTTATCGACATGCGAGGGAATGACGCCTTCCTTGAGAAGGATTTTGAGAGCGTCGGCCACCGGTTGGATGAGGCCGTAAGGCCCGACACGGTTTGGGCCGAGGCGATCTTGCATCCAAGCCGACACCTTGCGTTCGGCCAGCACGAGATACATGCAGGCGGTCAGCACGCAGGCCAGCACGAAACCGATCGTGATGAGCGTGGTGATGAGTTCGGTCATGGGAGGGGAAGGGTGGAGGGTGGAGAATAAAGGGTAAAGGCCGCTGAGGATGTGATTGCGATCGTGGTGGGTTGTTTGCTTGGTGGCGTGGGGGTTAGAGTTGGATTCCTTGTGCGCCGAACTCAGCGGATGCCAGGGCTTGGAGGTCGGGAATTTCGTTTGCCATTTCGGCTCGCAGGGCAGGCAGATTGAACAGCCCGCAGCGCTGGGCCAGTTCCCACAGGATGCGTTGATCGGGGCGGGCGTCGTCGGGCGAACGGATCGACTTGTGGATCGTTTGGGCCAACCCGGCATGATTGACGAACGTGCCCTCGCGCTCGGCGAAGGAACCGCCGGGGAGCAGGAATGTTGCCCGCGCGGCCGCGGCCGAGGGCAGGATATCTTGAACGATAACCGTTTGAACCGCGGCGAGCGCGGCGGCTTGCGAATCGTTGATCCACCCCTGCGGATCGCCGCCGACCGCGTACACGGCGGCGAACGCACCGCTGGCAGCGCGGCCTAGCAGATCGCCCATTGGCAAAGCGCTGCCCGCGAAGTGTTTGAGGACCCATTCGACACCACGACGATTGGGGCATTTCTCCGAACGGATCGTGAATTTCGCGGGTTCGATCGGTTTGCCATGAACGTCCTTCGGATACCGATCCTCTTCCCCCACGACGTGGGCCGGTGCTAGGGCGAAAGTCAGATTCGACGTGAGCGACTTGAGATGGCTCGCGAGCAAGTAAGCTTCTTCGAGCGTCATCCAAGGCGAGAGCACGGCCGCGATCTCGCCGCGTTGGGCGGCACCGGCCAGGGCGGCCCGGGCCGCGGGCAGCACGGTGTCCCAATCGCGAGACACCACCTTGCCGCCGCTTCGCTGTTCGGGAGCGGTGAGCCGCTCTTCGCCGTGGAGGTACTTCCAGCCGAAGCGACCTTCGTCGCAGATGAAATCGCCTTGGGCAAGCGGGTTGGAGCGTGGCCGCAAGCGGTACACGCGGTCATTGTTCTGATCGACATGGATGCTGCATCCGGTGCTGCAACCGGGGCAAACGCTGGGAGAGGAGTGGAGCCACCACACGCGTTGCTTGTACAGGAAGTCCTTGCTGCACAGGGCACCTACCGGGCACAAATCCACGACGTTGCCGGCTAGTTTGTTGTTGCACGGTTCGCCAGGGAAGATGTCGATCTCTCCGTGGTTGCCACGGTTGATGACTTGCAGCTCGGCCGTGCCGCTGATTTCGCGCGTGAACCGCACGCAGCGGGTACACATGATGCAACGATCGGTAAAAAGCGTGATTTGATCGCCGATGTACGGCTTGTCGGGGGGCTGCTCTTTTTTTTCTTGCAGACGACTGTAACCGCGGCCGTAGTGGTAGCTGTAATCTTGCAAGTAGCACTCGCCCGCTTGGTCGCAGGTGGGGCAGTCGAGCGGGTGGTCGAGGAGCAAGTATTCGAGCGTGGCTTGCTGGGCCGCTTTGACTTTCTCGCTGTTGGTAACGACCACCATGCCATCGGCGACCGGAGTTTGGCAGCCGGGGATCAGCTTCGGCTGCATAGAGATTGAACCATCGGGCTTCTTCTGGCCGATCTCGACCAGGCACATCCGGCAACTGGCAACAACCGAAAGGGCGCGATGCCAGCAGTAATGCGGAATTTCGACGCCCACGCGCTTGGCCGCCTGGATGCAATTCAACCGCTCTTCCGAGGCGAATTCAATCGGTTCGTTGTTGACGTAAACAGTTGGCAT
>JADZFK010000189.1 GCA_020849945.1 Pirellulales bacterium
AAAACGCCATCGTGGCGTTTTTCAACCTCGCCAAGCTCGGACGGGCACCGCGCGCAGCGTGGTCGGCTCCTCGCGGCTCGCAAAACAGCGACTTGGGTCGCTGTTTTGGCATGGCATCCATGCCATGACGCAGCCCGTTGACTTTTTCAACGGGCTGCTAACACGTGCTCAACGCAACGATCGCGCGCGTTCGGCGACACGGTTTTCCGTTTGGGGGCCGATGGCTAATCCTAGCCATCCGTCCTCGAGCACGAGTTGTGTGATCATCAACCCGGCGAAGTGCTTCTCTTGCTCAGGCTCCAAACGAACGAGCGATATGACGCGTTCCGGCGGCAGCACTTTTTTGAAAATGTTGTGCAGCTTGGCCCGTTCGCGCACATTGATCTCTCCTTCGATTCCAAGGGCCCCTTCGCGGGTAAGTTGGGCCGAGAGGCCCACCACGGCCGGCGCGTAATACGCATGAACGATGACGTTATCGATGGCGTTGTCGTCGAGTTCCACACGATCGAGCGCGATTACGAGTTCCAACTGTTCATCGTGGATCAGTACGCGAACCGCGTTCTTTGCCGAAAAATGAAACACGACTTCCCGGTTCGTCTCCACCTCGTTGAATTCGAGCTTCGGAAAGTTCTCGCGAATCTTCTGCTGGAGCTCATCGCCTGTAAGATGCTGCCCATCGAGGCCGAGCGTGACGGCCAGATTCGTCATCGCTGTTTCGTGAACCTGTACGCTTGCAAGGCTATCGGAAAGTGCCCGCGGACGTGGTGTGTGCGAGCCAAGCTGATCGTCACCCGCCACGCGTACCCGGGCCACCAACCGCTCGGGCGTCGATTTCATTTCGATCGTTGTCAGCTTGATGCCGTACTCGTTGAATCGGTTCGTAAAGCGATCGTACAGGTTGTGGCGAGCGCGTTCCATGGCCTCGTGGGTCTCGCGATCGAGCATTTCGCTGGCCTCGGCCGACACTCGCGACTCCATCTCCGATCGCACGCGAGCCTGCCGGGCGCGGTATTCTCGCATCGCCCGATCGCGCGCCATGCCGCCGATGAGTGGAACCCAATCGTAATCGGTCGTCACGCCCATCAGCCGATTGCTCGAAGTCGCCTCGACATCGCTCGGTTGCAAGTGAATGCCATCGGGACGAATGGTGATCGTTTTGCTGCCGTCGAAATCGGTGGCCCCACGGCTACGAAACCGCACGGGGCCCGCGTCGGCCATCGTGTTCGATTCCACCACGCCGCTCGTCCGCACGCGTAGTTGCCACTCGCGCTCGGCCGGCGACAACTGCACATGGCTACGCGACGTGACTTCCGATTGCCCGCGAACAAACGCCCCGCCAATTCGGTCATGCACCGGCTTCGATTCCGAGCGCTCCGATTGCATCATGCGATTGATCATCGCGGCCGTGATTGCCACCCGCACGTTTGCGTTCCGATAGTGTTGCTCGACCGCGTCGGCCAAGGCCCGATCGAACGACGCGGGTGACTTGCTCAACTCGCGCTGGGCCGCCACGATGTCGCCGCCAACCTCGGGATTGCGCGTCGTCTCATACATTTCGAGTTGCTGGCTGAGCGCCACCATTTCATCGGGCGAGGCCGCGTCTCTGGGCGAACTATCGAAGTACGGGCTTAAATCGCCACGAGCCGCCACTCGGCCACTCACCTGCCATGCCACGCGCTCTTCGTGTATGGCTACCCAACGATCGATCCGGCGGGCAAGCGCCCAGTGAGTTCGCAACAACTCGACACGCAAGCGGTCGTCGCTCGTTTCATCGGCTAGCCGTAACGCCTCTTGCGCGGCGTCGCTCAGGTCGGCGAGGATCGCCTGCACGTCATCTCCGAGTATTTCCTCGCGTTGCGTGAGCGCTCGCAGTTGGTTCGCAACATGGCTCGACCAACTCGCCGAAGTCGGATGAAAAGCCAATCGATTCAGTTGTTCGAATAGCGACTGCGGAACGCACCACGGCGAGGACTCTGGGACGGAAAGCTCGCCCTTCGGCAATTGCGGCGTTCTAAGCTCGAATGTAAAGCGGCCGCCCCTCGTGGCTTCCCCCACCGGTGCGATCGATGGCTCTTGTTTATCTGCCCGCCACTTTCGCGGCATCATTTCCATCAAACGCGAAATCAATTCCGGCACAACGCTTGCCGGCGAGTAGCTTCCGTAGAACTGCCCTGCCTTCTCGATCACCGCAAGCATCTCAGCGGTTGGCTCGCTATTCTCCATGCCCAATACTTCTTGTGAGCGCGATGCACCGGTTGCCCCAATACTAGCACGGGGGCTAACGCCACCCAATTCACCAAGGTCGATGGAAATCGAATTTTCGGTTGCCCACGGGTTTGTGATATCGGAAGGCTGGAAAGGCAAGCGGCCGCCATCATGTGCCGATCCGTTTCCAGCGAAACCATTAAGGCTCGGCTGCGGCCACACGTTGAGCGCCTCAAGGTTGCTACCCGGAAAAGCGCCGAACTGCGATCTTGCGAATAACGTATCTGAATGCGGATTCGATTCCGACAACGGCTTAGGCTCGCGCCCCACTTCAAACTTGCCGAACGATCCGTCGTTAGTCGCGGCATCGCTGTTGGCCACGGCCAACAGTTGCGGATCGCCCTGTTCCCAGAAGAACGGCACCGCCAGGCAAAGCGCGAGCAAACACGCGAGCATCACCACACAGGGCCAAGGGCTCGGCAAAGGCTCCATCTCCGGCCCGGCTTCCACCGTGTGGGCCTCGTCGGAGAACGCTTCATCCCCGAAACGCTCCCTCACGAAGTCGCGAGTTCTCGTCCGATGGCTACAATGGTTCGCGCGGTAAGGTTGAGTCATGGGTCGGCGCGCGGGCTAAAAAAATGGCCCATCGGCTCACTACACGGTCAGCAAGAGCGAATCCTCTCACTCGCGCCGCATAAAGAAACCTTTGGTGGAACTGCACTTACGGAGAGTCTTGCAAGAAATTTTCAAACTTCGTGCATCGGTTAGAATCGGTAAACCGCACGGCGCCAATAGAATAAGAATTGCCGTAATAACCGCACAATTGCTAGCAAATTGGTCCGATCTGGCAAGCTGTGACGTTTCGATTAGAGAAGCCAATCCTGCAAGGCCCGGCCGTGCCACCCTGAAAGGGGAACGCATGCCCGTGCCCCAGATGAGACAATAACGCCATCCAAGCACATCGAGGCCCTTGATGAAAACCGAACGTGAATCTTTGTTGTTGCGTATCTTCATCAACGAGAGCGATCGCCACGAGGGCCGTCCGCTGTACGAAACACTACTTCGCATTGCCAAAGAGAAAGGCCTTGCTGGTGCCACCGCTCTGCGCGCGATCGAAGGCTATGGCACGACCGGCCGCATTCACACTGTCAAGGTTCTTCACCTTTCGGAGGATGTGCCGATCGTGATTGAAATCATCGATACGGCCGAACAAATCGCGGTCTTTCTTCCCGTCGTCGAACGACTGGTTCTGGAAGGAACGGTCACGATTGAAAAAGTCCACGCGATTACATTTTCACGCGATGCGGACGCCACCGCGGAGATTCTATTGGAAAACGAAATCCTGATCGATGGCACATCGCCCTCCGCCGGGTCGGCCGGCGGGGCCGCGCCTTTGCTGGAATTCACCGATCGCGCCCACCAGCTTCTGCAGGAAGCCCGCGAAGCGGCCTTGCAATCGCACCGCGCTCATACCGATAGCGTTGATCTGCTGTTGGCCATGCTCATGGACCCTCGCGGGATCACAACGAAAACATTCACGCAACTCGGTTTAGATAGCCGCGTGTTGGCCCGCGCGCTGCGCGAAACCGTTTCTCGCGACGAATTGCCCGCCGCCTTCATCGACGACCTGAAGACGCTAAGCATCCTAGCCGCTCAGTGGCTTAACGATGAATTCGCGGGCGTCGAGCACTTGTTGTTGGCGCTGTGCCAGATTCGCCCCACCGCCGCCACCGACATCCTCATGCGCTTCGGCGCCCAGCCTCGCGATGTCAGCCAAGAGGTTCTGAACCTCATGGGGCGAGAAGGCGAATGGCAACGCTGGCTCGCGGATCACCCCGTGTTGTAGGCACTTTCGCAACTCCTCCCAACGCAAGCCGCCCCGGCAACATGCTATTTCCAATCGGGCTTTCGCTTTTCGACGAAGGATGCCAAACCTTCTTGCGCTGCTTCGGTGCTGCGGGCCGTGGCGCTCATCGCGGCACCGACGGTTAGTTGCGTGGCCAACTGCTCGCCAATCGTTTCGTACAGCAAACGCTTCGTAAGTTGCACCGATTCGGGCGCGCCGGCGGCACATTCCTCTCCCAATTGCACGCAACGCGCCCACAGCTTTGGTTCATCGATCAACTCGTGATAGATGCCAAGCCGATGGGCTTCGCTCGCCGTGTAGAGCGAGGACGAAACGAGCAGCCTGGCCGCTGCCCCGCCCCCAACGCGAAACGCCAATAAGGGTGCCACCACGCCGGAAACCAAACCGCGACGTGGCTCGGGCAGTCCAAACTGGGCCGACTCGGCGGCCACCACCAAATCGCAGGCCAGCACCAAACCCGCCCCGCCCGCCACGGCGGGGCCGTTCACCGATGCAATGATCGGCTTGGGAAACTGGATCATCTTGGTCACCAGTTCGCAGTAGGCCTCGGCCGTGTCGCCCCAATCTTGCGCCTTCTGCTCCTCGGGCAGCGACGCGGCCGCATGCATCTCGTGGACATCCATGCCCGCGCAAAATACGCTGCCCGACCCCGTCAGTACCACCGCTCGCACGCGCTTCTCAAGATGCAAGTCACCAAGTGCCTCTTCCAATTGAAGAAGCATCGAACGCGTCAGCGCATTGCAACGCCGAGGCCGGTTGAGCACGATCGTGCCTATCGCGCCGGTGACTCGCACATCAATCGTTTGACTAGGCATGTACACGATAGGAATAAGAGGTTGGGCCGAACAGGATGTCCGGTTGCAGGTTCTTGTTGAATGAAACGAGCGGGGATTTCGGATTTCGGGTGGCAGATTTCGGGTGGCAGAGGGCATTGGCGGTAAGTGCGGCGTTGCCGCCGCCGCTAACCGCTAACCACTAACCACTAACCCGCGGTCACAATTGATTTCGTGTCTGCGATCCAAACGAACGGGGTGAACGTAACGATTGTAGGAGTTGACCGGCCGTGCGACGAGGCAACGTGTTGATTTCGGTCAACAAGGCAGCAAGGGCGTTGATGAGAAGTTGCCTCATAAGCACGACCAGCAGTTCCTACGAGCGAGCCTTCGCAAGAACACAACTCTTTTCACCACAATACGTTACGACGCGATGCCACACGGGCTTCCAGGGGGTTGGCATCAAGGGTGCATTCTGCGGATGGCGTACAGCCACCTCGATTCGACTCCAGAGAGGAAATGCCCGTGCGACGTGCCAACCCCAATCGACGAGCCTCTTCCAACCGTTTGCCCAACGCCAAACCAGCCGCCAAGGTGAACGGGAAACGCACCGGTCAGAAGAGCGCGGCATCTCACGCCAAGCCACGTCCCAACGTCGATGCCGACGACGCGATCGACCCCGAGATGGCCGCCATCGGCGACGACGACTTCATCCTTCACGACGACGACCATGCCGACGATGCCATCGACCCGTCGTCGGACCACGGCCACGACTTCGATCACCTTCCCGAGGAAGGCAGCCTGGAATCGCACACCGATGACCCGATCCGCATGTACCTGATGCAGATGGGCGAGATTCCGATGCTCAACCGGGCCGACGAGATTTCATCCGCTCAACGGATCGAACACACGCGGCGGAGGTTCCGCTATCTGCTGTTGGCAAACGACTTCGTTCTGCAAGGGGCCGTTGAACTGTTGGAAAAAGTCAACAGCGGCGAACTGCGGTTGGATCGCACGATCGAAATTTCGGTCACAAACACCGCCGAAAAGAAACGCACGCTCAAACGTTTGGGGCCGAACCTTGCAACCGTCAAGCATCTCATGCGGCTGAACCAAACCGACTTCCGGATTGCGATCGACAATCGCCGCTCGAAGGCCGAAAAACACCACGCCTGGAAACGCCTGGTCGTTCGACGTGGCAAAATCGTGCGACTCATCGAGGAGCTTAACCTGCGACTGAGCAAACTGATGCCGCTCATGCAGCAGCTCCATAAAATCGGCGAGCGGATGGGCTCGATCAAACAACAACTGGCGGAACCCGAAAAACTTCTGAGCGATAAGCAACACGGCGAGCTACTCGGCGAATTGCGGTACTTGATGCGAATCACGCTCGAATCGCCCGCCACGCTGGCCCACCTGGCCGCCCGCACGCTCGAACAACGCAACAAGTACGACGAGGCCAAGCGAGTCCTCTCGGCCGCCAACCTGCGGTTGGTGGTTTCCATCGCCAAGCGGTATCGCAACCGCGGGCTTAGCTTTCTCGACCTGATCCAAGAAGGCAACACGGGCCTGATGCGCGCGGTCGACAAGTTCGAGTACCAGCGCGGCTACAAGTTTTCGACCTACGCCACTTGGTGGATTCGCCAGGCGATCACCCGCGCGATTGCTGACCAAAGCCGAACGATCCGGTTGCCGGTACACATGATCGACGTCATGGGCCGCGTGCGGACCGTTACAGCCGACTTTGTCCAGAAGTTTGGCCGCGAACCCAACCCCGAGGAAGTCGCCGAACGGGCCAAGCTATCGCTCGAAGATGCCCGCGTCATTATTAAGATGTGTCGGCAACCTCTCTCGCTCGATCAACCTGTCGGAGATCATGAAGACAACTTCTTCGGCGAATTCCTGGAAGAAGACCGCGACGACGATCCGCTCCGCGATACCAACAGCGAAATGCTCAAACAACGGCTGAACGACGTCATGCACGACCTCACCTACCGCGAACGGGAGATCATCCGGCTTCGCTACGGCCTGGCCGATGGCTACACCTACACCTTGGAAGAAGTCGGCAAGATATTTCAAGTCACCCGCGAACGCGTGCGACAGATCGAATCGAAGGCCGTTCGCAAGCTGCAACAACCCTACCGCACCCGATCGCTCGCCGGCTTCCTCGACGGCGTGGAAATACCGATCGAATCGTAAGCGGCCCGCTCCATCGGCTTCGCGCGGCCTGGGGCCAAAAATCACCCGTTGAACCTCCCTCAAGTTCTCCCTCCTCCCGCCAGTTGTGTGCCACCTGCCTCTTCCCACCTCTCGGGGCAGGTGGCACACTCTTTTTTTGAGGGCACACACACGGACTAGGACACTCTCTTAGAAGAAAAGTGTTGGCCTGTCTCTCGCGATGGCACTCGTGCCGATTTCTGCTCCTATTGCAACGGGCGCGGAAACGTGGTTTTGAATGCAATAATCGGCGATTATTGCGCGGGGTATTGCGC
>JADZFK010000190.1 GCA_020849945.1 Pirellulales bacterium
AACGCGCTGAGCCGACACTACGAACGGCAGAGCGACCGCTACGCGCTGACCCGCACGAATAACCCCGCGGCGTATCGCTCGGCCTTCTGGAAACTTGCCCGACTCAACAAAGCCGACACCGACCCACAGTGGCTCGAAGTCGTACTGCTCCACAGCCACCCGCCCATTGCCGAACGACTGGCGATGGCAGGCTGAATCCGGTTCTGGCACGAACTCGCGAGGGTGCCAGGCCAGGCCGGGAGACTTTGCCAACACAGGGGAATTGCGGGGGCAGCACGTTCGGGCTGATCGGTCGATTTCAGGTTTCCGGAGAAATGAAGATCCATGAGCCTTCGGCTTTGCCGTGCGGTTTTCCAACGTGAAAACAGGATTGGCCTATCCAACGCTCTCGGGGCAATAGGTGGGGGCGTGGCCATTCTGTAGAATTGAGGATCGGTTGGAGGCGATGATATCGGTCGCCGCGCCTGGTTCTGGTTAATTTCGTGCTCTTCTTGGAGCACCGTACGCGTTTTCAAGAGAAGATATGTCCACAACATCTACACTTCGCCGGATGGCCAATGTAAACGGCGAGATCACGCCGCTGGAGGATGCCCGTATTTCGATCCTCGACCGCGGTTTCCTCTATGGAGACTCGGTGTATGAGGTCTTTCGGACCTACGAGGGTGTGCCCCTGTTTTGCCACGAGCATTTCGACCGCATGGAGAATTCGGCGAAGCTGATTGCAATGAAGATTTCGCAATCGCGAGAAGAGCTGCTGGAGGAAATGCGTCGAACGGCGGCCGCCGCCAATGTGGTCGCGGGGCAAGATATTTACGTGCGTTGGCACGTAACGCGCGGCAGTGGCGCGCTCGATCTCATCCCCGCTGCCGATTTGCCGACTAGCTTCGTGATTATTTTGAAGGAGGTTCCCAAGTGGAATCCGGAGTTCTATTCTCGCGGCATGAGGTTGGCCGTCACCGAGGTTCGTCGCAACCCGGTCGAGGCACTCAGCCCAGACATCAAGAGCGGAAACTATCTCAACAACATTCTGGGCGTATCCGAAGCCATTCGCACGGGTGCTGATGATTGCCTGATGCTCAACCCTTCGGGGCAGGTTACGGAAGCCTCGAACAGCAACGTTTTTTTTGTGATCGGCGGTCGGCTTGTCACGCCGAATGTAGAGTCGGGAGTGCTTCGCGGCATAACGAAACGGGCCATTGCCCAACTCGGGGCCGAACAAGGCTTTCCCCTGGATGACCGACCGGTAGACGCAAACGAACTCGAACAAGCGACGGAGTGTTTCGTCACCAGCGCGACCCGCGAAGTGATGCCGGTCGTCAGCCTGCGGCTTGGTGACGGCCGATGGCACGAATTCCCACCAGGCGGTGGTGAAGTGACTCGCCGTGTTGCCCATGCGTACAAACGGCATGTCAACCGCTACGTGGCGGATCACCAATCGCTACGATTGATTGCTTGAGGATGGGGGGCGGCCACCGACCACGATGGCCACTAATGCGACAGGGCCACAAAGAGCAGAATCCCCAAAAAGTGGCACGTACTTCCGGCAATCACCAAGACATGCCACACGGCATGAAAGTGCTTCACGCGACGGTCGTTTACCCAGAACACGAGTCCCAGCGTATAGCAAGCGATCCCCAGCAGCATCCACCACAATGCGGAGATTGAAACCACGCCCAGGAGCGAGGGCACCGATACGAACGGAATCGCACCCAGCAGAATGCAGGGCCACATCGAGACCGATTCCAGCCGATAGGCAAGGAACACCTTAGAAAAGAATCCCCAAAAGGCGATCGTCCACACCACCGCGAGCATTGCGAACCAAAAGGTTGAGTGCAGATACGCCATCGAAAACGGCGTGTAGGTGGCGGCAATGAGCAGGTAGATGGTGCCCTGGTCGAGCGCGCGGAAGAAGGATCGTAACCGGGGAGAGATAAAAAGGTGGGAAAGCGTGGACATCAGATACACGCCGATCAGACTTCCCAGGTAGATGCCGCAGCCGGTTGTCCGCCACGTGTCGCCCGGGCCTAACGCCACCGACATCACCGCCACGCCGGCGATGCTCATGACCAGCCCAATGCCGTGCGTGACGAAGTTGGCAATTTCCTCGGAACGCGAAAGTTGGGTCGATGAAGCCACCGGCTCGGGCAGAATCAATGTTGTCACAGCGTGGCTCATCGCTTCATCCCCAGTAGGTTCTTCCGATTGGATGGCCCTTGCCGAGCCTTGCACGTAAGCGGCTCCAAAGCCTCCTACGATTAGGGCAAGCGACTGTTACGGCTGGATAAAGAATTTCTGGCGAAACGCCTTCCCGGGTCTGGCAAGAAATAAGGTTTGGAAACCGGCCCTCTAGCCGGTTTTGGGGCGGGACGTATAAGATACAGCTTCCCCTACTGGCTTAACCACCCCAAATGCGAGAATGGTAACATGCGTAAAATAAGTGTTCTCGGTATCCTCGGCCTCGCCCTCTGGCCTTCCTCGTTTGCCCTTTCGGCGGAACCCGCTGGAAATAAGTCCGAAGCTCCCAAAACCGATGCCCAGGGGCCAGACGCCCCGGAGCCTGATGCCCAGGGGTGGTACAGCCTCTTTAACGGCAAAGACCTTACCGGCTGGAAGAAAGCCGACGAAAACCCAGACTCGATCCGGGTCGTTGATGGCGAGATCGTCATCCGAGGCGAACGATGCCACCTGTATTACGACGGGCCTGTCTGCAAGGCGAATTTCAAAAACTTCGAGTGGCAGTGCGAAGTGCTCACCAAGCCGCACTCCAACTCGGGCATGTATTTCCACACGAAGTATCAAGCGAAGGATTGGCCACGGACCGGTATTGAATGCCAGGTCAACAATACCCACGGCGACCGGATCAAGACGGGCAGCCTCTACAAAATCGCGAACATCCTCGACGATTCACCCGCCAAGGATCATGAGTGGTTCACCCAATCGGTCACCGTCGAAGGTCGGCACGTGATCGTGAAAGTCAACGGCAAGGTCGTGAATGACCACACGGAACCCGAGAAACCCAAACGCGAGGCGGGCTGGGAAAACTCGGTCCTCAATTCTGGCACGTTTGCACTTCAGGCACACGACCCGAAGAGCGAAGTTCATTACCGCAAGGTGATGGTCAAGCCGTTGCCGTAGCGGGTGGAGGGATGAGAGTTGAGGGATGAGGGTTGCGCGCTCCGCTGCGCAGAGCCTCCGCGTGGCGGCGAACATTCAAGTACCGTACGCCACGTTCCTTGCTACTCAATCTTCGCTCCAGAAGGCGTACAGGTGCTTTGCCGTACGAACATACAGTGTGTTATCGGCGATGGCTGGGGTGGCCGCCGTACGCTCGCCCAAAGGTGGATTCTTGACTCGGGTCTTGAGTAACGATGGTTTTGCTTCCAGTACGGTGATGGCACCATCCTCGAGCGATGTGAAATACACGTTGCCGTTGGCGGCAACGGGCGAAGCATAATACGCTCCTGAAGCAGCGGCTCGTTTGCGGAACACTTCTTTGCCCGTGGCCGCATCGTACGAGGTGACGATCCCACCGTCCTTCACCAAGATGTACTGCCCGCGATACACGATGCCCGAGGGCACGTAGGGCAAACCTTGCGTTTGTTTCCAGGCCATGGCCGAGTCGGTAATGTCGCCTTCGCCGCCCGGTCTTAAGGCAAATGCACTGTTGCGAGATTCGAGGGCAAGTTTCGTAATGGCGTCCCATTCTTCCCGAGTTAGTGTGCCGTCTTCGTTGGAATCTTGCACTTCAAAAAACCCCTTGATGGACATTGTGACCGATTCTTCTCGAGAAATGTTGCCATCCTCGTTGGTATCACCTTCCTTGAGCACGGTATTGAATGAGGGGAAGGGGTTTCCGCCCTCGTTGGGGTCGCCCGGCGACCAGCCGGCGTAATACAACCGCCCCTTGGCCGTCACGGGTGTCGTGCAACTGGCCGATGGCATCCCTTCAACATGCCACACCTGCTTGCCCGTTTTAAGGTCGTAGCCAATCATCCTCTTGAAGCCGGGCACAGCGATCTGCTTGCCGGCAGGCGTATCCCAAACGGCGGGCGTCGAGAAGGAGGACCGTGATTCGCGTTTTTTCTCCCACTTCAATTTGCCAGTTTTTGCATCGAGCGCCACGATCCTTGGATCCGTCGATTCCTCGCGATCAAGAATGACAAGCCCATCGACCAACAGCGGCGAGTTTCCCGTGCCGAACCCGCACACGGTGGCTGCCGTCGGCATTTCGTAGCGCCACAGTTCTTTGCCGGCCAAGTCGTGGCAGAAGATGCCGCAGGAACCGAAATAGGAAACGACGCGTTCACCATCGGTTGCGCAGGTGCTCGCGGCGGGGCTGCCTTGTGTTGAGAAGTAGGGTTCGATCTTCTCGGCAGATGCGTGGGCTCGCCACACCTCGGCTCCATCGGCCCGACGATACGCCACCGTGTAAAGCTTGCCTTCGTCGAATGCCGTGATGACGAGCAAATTGCCTACTACGATCGGCGAGGAAAGCCCCGAGGGGGCCGCAATCTTCCATTTCACATTCGTTTCGGGCCCCAACTCGATGGGCGGCTTCTGGTCGTCTGCCACCCCCGAGCCGCCAGGCCCACGAAACTGCGGCCACGCCAGTGTTTCGGCAATGGCACACGAACCTTGCCATACGAAGCCAATCACAACGATTATCGGCAGCACAAAACGGCAGGGCATGATGATACTCTTGGTGAGCTTGTGCGAGTAGGTAGCGTCAAACACGTGAATGAGAAAGGTCTTCCGCGAAGAGGCGAAGAAAGAGAACTTCCCCCACACAGCTGGGCTCCGTTCATCGTAACCGGGCCATCTGGTCGATGAAAGCCTCCACTTCCTCGGCCGTGTGGTGGTAGCAAAGACTTACGCGCAAGAGCGACTCGCCTGCCGGAACCGTGGGCGGCCGAATGGCGGGCACGTAGTAGCCCGCTTCGCGTAGTGCCGAGGCCGTTGCGAGCACGCGAGCCGGTTCGCCAAGAAAAACAGGGATGATCTGGCTTTGCGAATTGCCCGTGTTCCAACCTTGCTGGTTCAGCTTCGATCTCAGTTCGGCCGCGCGGGCCAAAAGGTGTTGGCGACGTTCAGGCTCTTGCCGAACGATCTCGATCGCTGCAAGTGCCGCGGCGCTGACGGCGGGTGGTTGTGCCGTGGAAAACACATAGGTTCGAGCCCGATTCGCCAACCAATCAATCAGCGATTGTGAACCACAAACAAACCCGCCGCCGCTGCCCAACGCTTTGCTCAACGTACCGACTCGGATGAAGTGCGAGGATGCGGGGGGCAGGGGGCGTGGGGCGGGGCGTTCGCTGTCGCCAAGATAGGTTGTTCGAGTTCGTTCACTTGGTTCTGTTTCTAGCAGTTCGCTTACGCCGCGGCCATGCGGGCCGACGACGCCCGTGGCGTGCGCTTCGTCGAGCATGAACATGGCATCGTAGCGAACGGCAAGGTCGGCCAGTTGTGCAAGCGGTGCGAAATCGCCATCCATGCTGAACAGGGTGTCCGAGACAATCAGCCGCCGACGGAAACCTGCAGACCGATCGAGCAGGCGTTCGAGTGATCTGCAATCTCGATGCGGATACACAAACCGTTCCGCCCTGGAAAGCCGGCAACCATCGATCAGGCTGGCATGATTCTTCGCATCGCTGAAAACCGCGTCGCCATCTTGCACGAGCGCCGCAACGATTCCCGTGTTCGCGGCGAAGCCCGAGGGGAACACGAGTGCCGCTTCCGTGCCTTCGAACTGGGCCAGTTGGCGTTCCAGCTCGGCGTGCGACTCGCTTCGACCGCTCACGAGTGGGCTGGCACCGCTGCCCCAACCTTCGCGTTCGGCCGCCAGCCGAGCCGCCCGAGCCAACCGTTCGTCGGCTGCCAAACCGAGGTAGTCATTCGACCCGAAGTTGATGAGTTCGCGCCCTTCGATAACCACGCGATGGGTTTGCGGTCCGCCGCGCACCGCCAGACGGCGACGCAAGCCGCGTTTTTCCAATTCGACCAGCTCGCGATCGATCCAGCCGAGGGGGCTCATGTTGTTGTGAATCGGTGCCTTGATCATG
This sequence comes from Pirellulales bacterium, assembly GCA_020849945.1. Classification (GTDB taxonomy): domain Bacteria; phylum Planctomycetota; class Planctomycetia; order Pirellulales; family Lacipirellulaceae; genus JABDGM01. Next base: position 6,060 of record JADZFK010000190.1, read on the forward strand.
TTTTTATTCCCAGTGGTGCTGGAAGAAGCTGGCACGGGGCGTTTGACAATCGGTGGCTGGCTCGGAACAATTGGGGGGATTCTCCCGTTTTTTTGGCGATTTGTTCCCTGCCGGCAAGCTTGCGGAACTTTGTCGGCCGTCTCCGCGTCTAACCTTGCGAGCGAAGTTTTGGACGACGACGCTTACCTCATTGGGGCCACGTTGGCCGGCGATTCGTCGGCTTTCGGTCGGCTCGTGGGGACGTACCAAGATCGCCTGTTTAATTCGCTGCTGCGTGTGCTCGGCTCGGCCGACGACGCGGCCGACATTACCCAAGACGCCTTCGTCCAGGCCTTCACGAAACTCGATTCGTTTCGAGGCTCGTCGGCCTTTTATACGTGGTTGTATCGCATCGCCTTTAACCTGGCCATGAGTCATCGCCGGCGCGGCCGCAAGACACAGTCTCTCGACGGGTTGAAATCGGCCCAGGGCAGTGAACCCGCCGATTGTCTTCCCAGCGCTGAAACCAAACTTCTGCAGCATGAACAAGCCGAAATGGTCCACGCCGCGTTGGCCGAGCTAGAATTGGATTACCGCCAGATCATCGTCCTGAGAGAGATGGACGGTTGCAGTTACGAAGAGATTGCCGAGCTACTGGAGTTGCCGATCGGAACGGTTCGCAGCCGGTTGTTTCGCGCCCGGTTGCAACTCCGCGATTTGCTTGCCCCACGACTTGCCGGAGAACGCCCGGCCCTCCCACGCTAACCAGATGAACGCTTTCGAGTACCAACCCGAACCGCCCGACGGGCTTAACGATGAGCTGCTGAGCGCCTACTTGGATGGCGAACTCACGGTCGCTGAGCGTGTGGAGGTCGAAGGCCGGTTGGCAAGCGATCCCGCGGCACGGCAGTTGCTCGAAGAACTGCGGGCCGTTTCACAGGCCATTCATTCGGCAATGGCAGAGCCGAGGTCCGCGAACTTGCACGAGTCGATTCTCGAACGCATTGCCGCGTTACCCGCGAACGCCCCAGCACGCCGCAGTGATTCTTCGAACGCGCGACTCGCATCGCGTCGCACCTGGGTATGGGCTTCGCTTGCCGTTGCCGCCGGGCTACTCATCATGGTCTTCCAACCGGGAGGCGACCAAACCAAGGAACTTCCGGCGGTGGCTCACAACACACCCCCGATGGCAAGAGAAACCGTTTCAGAAGGCACTCCGCGTCTTGAAACGCAATCTTCTGCAAGCGACCCGAATGCCGCCGATACGGTCGGCGATCACCTTGCTCGGGGAGGTGCGGGCGGTCGAGCCTTGACCCGACCATCGACACCCACCGCGCCACCGATTGCAAGCGTCGAGCGAGCGGAAGAACGAATCGCTCGCTCCTCAAGCAATGAAGGGCAATTGGGTGCTCCCCAATTGCGATACAATCCCGCGGCATCTGCACCAGGCTCTCCTGCAGAGGATACTCACCCCAATGCCGTGGCTCTTAAGGCTGGAGAGGCTTCGCCCAGTAAAAACACGCCCGCCGCTCTGGGTAGGCCTGCACGGAATGAGCCTGTTTCTGGGGTTGCTCCTCAAATATCGCGGGGCTTGTCGTCCTTATCGCGCTCGGGTAACGTTGCGTCGGCACCGCCCCCATCGCCCGTTCTTGCGGATTCCGAAAAGCGGTCGAAATTCTTTGCCGAGCAGGGCAAGGCCGCCGACGGAACGACGAATTCCCAAGAAGTGCGGAGGGATGCGACGCGAAATGACGACGGCCTGATTGTTGTACACGTACTTGCCAATAGCGTCGCGGTCGAATCTCGAGCGTTCGATCGCGTGCTGGAAGAAAACGGAATCGAAATCGATCGCGCGGCGGAGGGCCGCTCGACGGTCGCAGCCGCCGTTGAGGGCGAAGCGACTTCCCAAAGCCCTCGCCCGGCGGCGATTCCCGGTACTTCAGGTGCCTTGGGAACGCGGTTCGGAAAGTCTTCCGACGAAGCGATTGGGAGAGCGAAAACGGAGCAACCGGAACGTAAGCTCGCCGGTGCCGAACCTTCTACGAATGCCACGGTCGACGTCATGCTTGTCGCCGCGCCCAAATTGAACGTGGCAAATTGCTTGAAAGAGCTTCAAAGCGATGTTACGAACTTTGCCGGCCTAGAAATCGATGACTCCACCGCCGCCAGGAATTACCAACGCACCCAGGCCGACGCCGACAAGAAATCGATTGCAGACAATACCTGGCAGCAATTCCGGCGCGGAAGGGCTTCCCAGCCTCGTGGCGGAGAAGAGGCTCGCGAGCAACACGTTGCGGCCGAATCGCCCTATTCGTTTTCAAGAGGCGAAGCTAGCCGCGCGCTCCAAGAACTCGATCGCCAAGCGGGCGAAGCGGGTGCACGAAATCAACTTCAGACGAACAACTTGCCCCAGCAGCGTGGTCGCGCGATTCGGGTCTTCATTCCGCCGGAAAATTCGCCGACAAATCGCGAGGGCACTAATCCTTACGACTCGAATCGTTCTTTGGACCTTGGCGACAATCGGCTTCCCGCGGCGACACAAGGCCCCACACAAACCGCCACACCTTACGGAGCCGCGGGTAAGGGGGAAAGATCGGCGGCAATTGCGGAAACTGCGAAAACCGTGGAAATCACGGAAGCATCTCCGCAGCCCGATAGCGTGAATGTGCTGTTCGTGATCACGGTCGACCCCGACGCCACGCCTCATGCCACAACCGCCAAACCCTAGCCCGGATTTCTCACCACGGAGCACACAGAGGTCACAGAGAACAAGCCAAGAGATCGTTTGAAGCAAGGTCAACCGCCCGTCGCTACGAGACAGGGTGTTTCCACTGTTCATGGTGGTAGGGGTACTTGCTATTGGTTTTCTCCGTGGCTCCGTGCCTCCGTGGTTTTGATTGTGAGAAATGCGGACTAGCAATAACCTTCAGCAATCGCCGTCGTCTTTCAATCGGC
>JADZFK010000191.1 GCA_020849945.1 Pirellulales bacterium
ACAAGCCAGGAGATCGTTGGAAGCAAGGTCAACCGCCCGTCGCTACGAGACAGGGTGTTTCCACCGTTCCTTGGGGTAGGGGGACTTGCGACTGGTTTTCTCCGTGGCTCCGTGCCTTGTATGTATTTAGCCGAGCCGTCTCGGCTCGGCAAACTGGCATGGGTCCCTACACCCGGTCGTCCGGCCCAGCGGGCCGGGCTATGTAGAATCAACACAGCCGCCTCCGTGGTTTTGATTGTGAGAAATGCGGGCTAGGGCATCGTGCCACGATTGCCGACAAGCACTACCGGCAAACGACCGAAGCCCACTTCGCCAAGGCGGTCGGAAGCGACCCCGAAAGCGCGGCGCAAAAAGCGGCGCAGTTATCCGCAGTTAGGGGTACGCAAGGGGATGAAACAAGAACCGACCATGCGTTATTTCCGCTGATTGGGAGCTATGGAAGTAATGCACAAGTGAACAGATGGGCGATGCAGGACTCGAACCTGCGACCTTCTGGGTGTAAACCAGACGCTCTAACCAACTGAGCTAATCGCCCGCGTGCTAACTGCGTGTTCGGCCAATGGGGTCATGGAATCCTTGAGGGTTTTCGGAAACTGGATACGCAACCCCCGGCAGAGCCGGGGGCTTGTCCGTGGTTTGGCATTGGATCGGCAGCCCCCGGCTTTGCCGGGGGGTTAGCCATCCACGCATCGTAACACTGCGGCAACCCTCGGCAAGAGCCGGGGGTTGACTGCGGTTCCACCTCTCGGGCACCCGTGTCCTCGGTGTGCTCCGAGCATGTGATGAAATGCTAACTCGAAGGAACTTGGTTTTGGTTTCTTCCAACGCCCCACTACCGAGTGGGGTTGGCCGACGTTATTCTACAGCATTCTGCAACATCCATTCTGCAACGAACATTCTACAACGGGCGCTGCGAAGTGAACAACACGCACTCGGGGTGAATCGAGGAATTATGGCGGCACAAATCGTTGAAATCCGCGATGGTGCGACGGGTTCGTCGGCTCGGGTGCTGGTGAGTTTGGGGTTCAATTGTTTCAGTTGGCGGCCACGGCTTGCCGAGGGGCCGCGAGAGATGCTGTGGGCCACCCCGGGGTTCGAGCGGGGCGACGAGCGACCTTCCGGGAGCGGCATCCCGCTGCTGTTCCCGTTCCCGGGCCGCATTCGCGGGGCCAGGTACGAGTTTGGCGGTCGGCCGTTCCAGCTTGAACCGGGAGATGCCTTCGGCAACGCGATTCATGGGTTTGTGTTCAAGCGGCCGTGGCGTGTCGTCGAGCAAACGGCGGCCCGCGTGGTGGGCGAGTTTCAGGCCGCGAAGGATGATCCGGCCTTGCTCGATCGTTGGCCGAGCGATTTCCTGATCCGCGTTTCCTACGAAGTTCGTGGGAGCGAACTGCAGAGCGAAGTGTACTACGCGAACACGGGCGAGGGGAGTTTGCCGTGCGGGTTTGCCACCCATGCGTATTTTCGGTTACCGCTGGCCGAGTCGGGCCGAGCGGCCGATACGCTGGTGACGGTGCCGGCGGGTGCGTGGTGGGAACTTGTCGAGGAGTTGGTGCCGACGGGCCGCGTGTTGCCGCTGGTTGCGGGCGAAGACCTATCGGGCGGCCTGTTGCTTGGCGAGCACACATTCAACACGGTGTTTACGAAGTTGCAGGCCGATGCGAACGGCCGAATCGGCACGTCCCTGCGAAACCTCGCGACGGGCCGCGAACTAAGCCAAACGTTCGACGACGTGTTCACCCAGTGCGTGGTGTACACGCCCGATCATCGCGAGGCCATCTGCATGGAGCCGTACACGTGCGTACCCGACGCCATACGGCTATCGGCGGCGGGGCACGCAACGGGCTTGCAAGTTCTTCGGCCGGGCGAACACTTCAGCACGAAGTTGGCCATTCGCGTTGCGTAACCAGGGAGACCTGCTAGAACGACCCATTTCGATCGAAGGAGTACGGAGCGATGAACTGTACAGGATGTGGTGCGGCGTTGCCGGAAGGCGCGGCGTTTTGTTCGCAGTGCGGGGCACCCGTGGGGGCTGGGGGGGCGGCCCGGATGCGTCGCGGCGGCAACGGCAAGAACCACGATGTGCCCGAGGAGCCGTTGTGGTCGGGGGCGTACGCACCCATGGCCATGGTGGGCCACTTCGTTGGGGCCAGCGTGCTCACGCTCGTGGGGGTCTTCCTCGCCGCCATGAGCGGCCGCCCCGTGGGCTGGTACCTCGTGGGCGGCGGGGCCGCGCTGCTGTTCGCCTACCTCACCCTGCTCGTGCTCTACCGCCGCTACAGCATCCACTACCGATTGACCACCCAACGCCTGCTCCGCGATGAAGGGATCATCAGCAAACGGAGCGATCACCTGCTGGTCGTCAACATCGATGACGTGACCGTGCGGCAAAACATCTTTGATCGCCTGTTCAACCTCGGCACCATCGAACTGCACACGAAGGATAAAACGACGCCCGACCTAAAGATGCTCGGGATCGAGAACCCGCGTGGCGTGGCCGACATGATCGACGAAGTCCGCCGTATCGAACGGAATCGGCGTGGGCTTTATACGATGGATGCGTAAAGGCGGCACCTACTTGAAATACTGTGCCGCTCGGCTCGCGGCACCGACTGGCGAGCGGGAGAATCGACTTACGAACGGCCGTACTTTTCGCGTAGGCGGCGGGCGGCTTCCACTTCGTTCTTGAGCTTCGTGTACACCTCGTCGAGGCTGACCTGGGCGGCCGACCCCGGGGCGAAGCCGCAATCGGGGTTCAGCGTGATGCGGTGCGGGGGCAAGTGTTCGAGCGCTTGCTCGACCCGGGAAACAATCGTCTCGGGAGAATCGATTTGGCCAGGCTGGCAACTCACGCAACCAAGGCCGACCTCGATGTGCTCGGGCAACTGCTTGAAGACCGACATATCGCCCGCCCCCGGCGATGTGAACTCCATCGTAATGTGATCGACCTTCAGCCGGCCCAGTTGTTTAAGGATCGGATCGTAACCGCCGCGATAGTCGGCTTCGCCCCGGGCCCGGGCACCGGCTCGGCGGCAAAGGTGAACCGCCAGCTTCACGCCCGTGATGCCACTGACAATATCGTTATCCATCTCGACTGCGAAATCGGAAGCACGATCGGCATCCTCATACTGCTTCCGCACCTCCGAATCGACAAAGAGGCAAAGGTGCGGGTCATCCACCTGGACGATCGACACCCCTTCGTCGCGCAGAAGCTCGACCTCGCGCCGCAAGATCGGCACACACGCCCGAACGAAATCATCTCGCTTCGGGTACGCCTTGGCCGACTTCTCCGGGTCCCACATCCGCTCGCCAAGCAAGGCCGGGGCAGGCACGGTGGCTTTGATCCGCCGCTTCGTGAGCTTCTTCAGAAACGCCACCTCTTGGGCAATGAAGCCGGGCGTTTTCGGGGCCAGCTTGTCGACCACGACCGTCCATGGGCGGCCATCGGCCGGGTTGCGGCTCAGCTCGAACCCGTGGGCCAACTCGGCAATCACCCCGATGTAACTCTTTCGCCACCACTCGCCATCGGAAACGTAATCGAGGCCCGCCGACTCCTGCATCGCAACCGCACCGCGAATCGCTTCCCCCATGAGCCGACGATACTCGTCGCCCTGGATCGGGCAATCGTCGGCAATGAGGTCCTTCACGAACTGCGGACGCGGAAGCGAACCGATGATCGAAGTGGGAAAGAGAAGATCGGGCATGGCAGGGAAGGGGGGAGTAGGGGAGTAGGGGGCGAGTGGCGGGGGGCTGGGAGTGTAGGGGGTTGGGGGTGCGGTCTACCTTCCCAGGTGCTTCGAGATCCAATGCGTTCGGGCGTAGTCGAAATCTTGTTGGGTATCGACTTCGATGTACCCACCCGGCGTATCCACATGATCAAAACTTTCACCCTGTTCGATCATGTCTTGGAAGAGGAGGATTTTGTAGGCCTTCTCGAAACTCTTGGCATCGCGCCAGGGCTGGCCGGCGAACTCGGCATGGCGTTTCTTGTAAGATTCGCGGAGCTTGGCGGCACCCTCGGCCGAGAACTTGGCCACGCCAATGTACTCGCCGTGGGCCTCGTGCTCGGGGATTTTGCGGTCGACGCGGGTGACATGCCCGTTGGCCACCGTGACCTTCTCGGCGTCATCGGGCGGGTGCTCCGAGCGGTGTTCGTAGCGTTCGAGCCAAGCCGTATCGACACCAAGGACCATGTCGCCCGGTGCGGAGGCCAGGCGGCCGACAACATCAGGCGTGAACAGCACATCGCTGTAGCAGCAGATGAAAGGCTCATCCATCAGGTCGACTGCATAGAAGAGCGATGCCAAGATGTTGTTGTGCTCCCACTCGGGATTGTGGCGGAAGGTGAACCGTGGATACTCCTGCTTCACCTTCTCGATTTGGTACCCGCCGATAAAGCAGATGCGATCGAGGCCGTTGGCCTCGAAGGCCTGGGCCGCCCAATCGATCAGACGTTTGCCGGCAATCTCGGCAAAGCACTTCGGAGCATCGGCGGTCGTCGGCATGAGCCGCCGTCCACGACCAGCCGCAATCACAATGACACGCATCCCATCCCCTTTTCAACGCATGCACTTTGCAGAGGAGCCGCTCTTGCGACAACGGATTGGTTCACGGAATGCGAACGCTGTGGAATCCAATGCCCCCCGAATGGTCGCCACCACGGGCCGGACAAATCGCAGGCGGACCTTTTGTCCATCCTTTATTGATACCGGACATTCGGTACGTTGGCAACTGTGCGGAGAAAGGCCCGAGGGCCAATCAGTTATTCATGTTCGGGACGACGAGGACTCACGAACCCGAAGCGTCAGCGAGGGAATGTGTGCTTTTCCCCTCGCTGACGCTTCGGGCTGGTTTCCAAACCACTCGCCCAATTTGAATAAAGGATCGGCCCTGAGAAAGGCCCGAGGGCCAATCACCTTTCTTAAATTGGGCCGAGAATTAGGTGCGGCGAGCCGAGCGGCACTTGGAACGACCAAGCATCCAACCACCACCGTTGATTGTCCCGCTCGGCTCGCGGGACCTACCTTGGGAGGGGAAAATAGTCCTGCCCCCTTTATCGGAGGAGTTGGAGGGGGGTATTGCAGAGGAGGTCGCGGATTTGCGGCTCGCGGAGGCCAAGCGCGGTGCGGAGGTTTTGTTCAGATCGGGCCATGGTGCCGGCCGAGCCGACGAGGTGCGAGCGGTCGGCGGCCCACGTGGCCAGGTTTTTATCGACGATGACCTTTTGATCGCCAAGCGTAAACTCGCCGGGGCCGAGGCCCGCGCCGCAGATCGCATCGGTTACGACAAAAGCACGGTCGATGCCACCGCACTTAAGGTAGTTCCGCAGCGCGAAGAAAGGAACGTGAACGCCGTCGGCAATGAACCCAATGTGAAGCCGATCGGAAAGGCTCAGCACACGTTGGATGATGTTATCGTGGCGTGGAAGGACGGGCGGGCAACCGTTGCCAAGGTGCGTGAAGAGCGAAAGCCCGGAATCGATGGCGGCCCGGAGTTCATCGAGCGAAGGGTTGCAATGGCCGGCCGCCACACGAACGCCCCGCTGGGCCAGCATCGCAGTAACGCGGCAACCCGGATCGCGTTCGGGCGCGAGCGTGACGATGCGGGCAAGGCCGCCCGCCGCTTCGAGCAACCGTTCGGCCGAGTCCACATCGGCCGCCCGCGCTGCCTGGGGTGGGTGAGCACCGATGTAGCCGGGGGTTTCGTTCAGGAAAGGCCCCTCGATATGAATGCCGAGGATCGTATCGGCGATCGAGCGATCGGCATCGCGCACGCGGCAGATGTTCGCCAGGCGGCGGCACATGGTGCCGAGTTCGGCCGTGATGACCGTCGCCAAGATGCCGGCCACGCCATCGGAACGAAGCCGCTGGCAAACGGCAGCCACGCGTTCGACGGAAAGCTCGTCGGCATTGAAATCGACATCTGCATACCCGTTCACTTGCAGGTCGATGTAGCCGTTGGGAGCATTCATGGACACCACGCTCGGAGACATTCGAGGAAATGAAAGGGAAATAGCCGAGATGAATATCGAGATTATGGCAGACAAGGCATCGATGGGAAAGTTGGCCGCCGGCAAGGGCGCTAGCGCGATCCGCGAGGCGTTGGCCGAGCGGGGTGAGGCGAACATCATCGTGGCCACCGGAGCTTCGCAGTTCGAGATGCTTTCCGCGCTGGTTGCGGAGCCGAATATCGCTTGGAATCGCGTGACGGGCTTCCATTTGGATGAGTACGTGGGCCTGCCACTTTCGCATCCGGCTTCGTTCCGGGGGTATTTGTGGCAGCGGTTCGTGAGCCAGTTGCCGCTGCCGCTTCGAGCGTTTCACTTTCTCGATGGCGAGGGAGACGCCGAGGCCGAATGCCGCCGTGTGGGAGAGATTCTACGGCACCACCCGATCGATGTGGCGTTCGTCGGGATCGGCGAGAATGGGCATCTGGCGTTCAACGATCCGCCGGCCGATTTTGAAACCGAGACGCCTTACCTCGTCGTGCAATTGGATGAAGCCTGCCGCCGGCAGCAGTTGGGCGAAGGCTGGTTCCCAACATTTGCGGATGTGCCGAAGCAAGCCATCTCGATGAGTGTGAAGCAGATCATGAAGAGCCGTAACGTGGTGTGTACGGTGCCCGACGAGCGAAAGGCCGAGGCGGTGAAGAACACGATCGAGGGGCCTGTGACGAACCTCGTGCCAGCCTCGATCTTGCAGCGGCACGAGCGGTGCTCGATGTACTTGGATAAACCGGCGGCCTCGAAACTGCGGCCCACAAAGTGAACGTCACCTCCGGCAGAGCTTCCAAGTAGGTCCCGCAAGTTGGTCCCGCGAGCCGAGCGGGACACGGAACGGCCAACCGCGCATCCACTTCGGTCGTTTGTGCCGCGAGCCGAGCGGCACAAACTGCTCAGCCCAAAGTGAAATACTGATCGGTCCTGGGTGCCCAACGGCATTGCTTGACAGTTCCGGCGTGCTGAATCAGAGTAAAAGTATCTCTTCTTTTTGAATTCGTTCTCATCGGGGAAACAACATGCGGACCATCTGGAAGCGAACGGTAAGTGTGGCAGCGGCGGTTGCCGTTTTGTTTGGCTTGAGCGCGATGTTGGCCGAGTGGACGCCTGGCCCCAGCCCCACGTTGTTGGCGACGCGGTATCATGCGCGGCATCGGACGGCGCGATTCTATGAGCGATCGGGAGCGAAGTGCCGGGGGGAAGTCCGGCCGATGGCTTCGGTCACACGGGCGACGAAGTCGTAACGGCCCCATCCGTGCCCGAGGCATCGGCGGCGAGGGGTAATCGCGGGCTGGCGACTCGATCGTCTTCAAGATTCCACGTGCGGGCTGCATCGACCCCCAAGAAGTTTGCAGGCCCTCGGTTCTGAGCTTCGAGCAGGCCCGCTTCCGCGCGGTTCAAAATGGCTTGCGGATCATCGAACTCGCGGACTTCAGTCGCGCCGAGCGAAATGGAATATTCGAGAAGCCCGGCGGCGGTTGGGTAGGCGAAACGCTCCATCGATTCTCGCAGCCTGGTAAGGATGGGCGGCAAGAGTGCGAGCGTCATGCGGGGCAGCACGACGAACACTTTCGCATGGCTTGGCCGCGAGATGACATCCATATCGCGGAAAACGGAATCGAAGTGGAGGGTTTGGGCCCGCATCATGAAATGCAGGGCGACCGACCCGTAGACCTGTTCGAGTTGAGTGCAGTTATCGACATCGATCGCAAGAACGCAACAAGGCTCGCCGCCACGTTTCCATTCATTAAGGCGTTGCTGGAGAAACCAGTAGAGTGTCGAGGCATCGCACCAGTTCGTATTTTGAGACCGGGGCACGTAGGCGGGCAAAACCTGAGTGCTGATCTCGTGAGGAGCGGAATCGTCTTCAGCACTAAGTTCGATGACGCGGGCCGGCGGTTCATTCCCGTTTCTTGCGGGTGAATGCGCGGCTTCGTTCGTGGGGATGGTAATGAGGTGAACCTCTTGTCCATCGTGCCAGGAAGCGCAGTTGCGGCCGGCCTGCTTCGAGTGGTAAAGGGCGAGGTCGGACCGTTCGACCAGTTGTTGCCGATGTTCGCCGGCCGAGTAAGCGGCCAGGCCGCAGCTAACGGAAATCTTCACGGGCTGGCTGTGAAGCGTGAACTTCGTCCGATCGACCCGATCGCGGACGTGGGCGGCGATTTCGATGGCCTGATCGAAGCAGATGCCCGAGAGGATCGCCGCAAACTCATCGCCCCCAAACCTCGCCAGCATGGCCCCGACGGGAAGCACGTTGCAGATCAACTGCGAGAGTTTGAACAACACGGCATCGCCGATCTGGTGGCCGAACGTATCGTTAATGGTCTTAAAATGGTCGATATCGAAGATGATGACGGCAAGGGGGCAAAGATCGTGTTCGGCGGCAAGGCAACGTTGATCGAGTTGGTTATCGAATTGTCGGCGGTTCGCCAGCCGAGTAATGGGGTCGGTTTGCGATTCGAGGGAAGAGGCTTTGAGACGAAGTCGCTGTTCGTTATTGAGCGCTTCGAGGCGTGCGAGTCGTTCGTGAAGTTCGGAGGACCCGAGTTCGATGCAGCGGAGGACCTGAAAACATCGTTTCCACCCGCGGGTAGCACCCCATTTCGATTCGAGACCTGGCTCGGACGCGATGGGAAGCCGCTGCCCAGTGACCTTGAGGAGGACCGATTCAAGGGCACGGGTGAGCTCCTCGATGCGCGCATCGTTACCGTCGCACAATGCGTTCGAGAGGCTCGAAAAGCTCGAAGAGATGGTCATGGGAACCGCCTTGGTTACTCGACATCTGCAAGGGCGACGCGAACTTGAAGGATTTCTTTTCGTGCGCTTCGAAAGGCCTCGACGACCTGAGGATCGAAGTGGTTGCCGCACCCTTCGTCGATGATGGCAAAGCACTTGTCGATCGGGAAGGCGGGCTTGTACGGACGTTTATTGCTCAAGGCGTCGAAGACATCGGCAACAGCGACGATTCGACCGCTGATGGGGATATCCTCGCCGGAGAGGCCGATGGGGTATCCGGCACCGTCCCAGCGTTCGTGGTGGGTGAGGGCGATTTGGGCGGCCATCGTGAGCAGGGGCGAGGTGCCGATGTGAACCATCATTTCGCCCAGAATGGTGTGAGAGCGGAAGGCCTTCATCTCGTGCGTGTTCATCGGCTCGAACGCGCCTTTGCCGAGCGCCACGTGGCGTTGCATGAGCTCGTATTCTTCGGGCGTCAGCTTATCGCTCTTCAGAAGGATCGAATCGGGGATGCCGATCTTGCCGATGTCGTGAAGCGGGGCCGCATTTTCAATCAGTTCCGCGATATCCTCATCCAGGTGAAGCTCGCGGGCGAGAATCCCCGCATACTTTCCCACCCGAATGACGTGACGGCCCGTTTCGTTGTCCCGGAACTCGGCCAGCCGAGCCAGGCAATGAATTAGCTCGGTGCGCGAATCCATAAGTTCGGCCGTGCGGCGGCTTACTTGCCGCTCGAGTTCCTGGCTCTGCCGTTGCAGGCTAACGAGCTGCGACTTGACCAGCAGGGCATTGCGAACGCGTGGCAGAAGCTCGGTCAGTTTGAGCGGTTTGGAGAGCAAGTCGGTGGCACCCAGCTCAAGGGCTTCGGTCTTGAGTACTTCATTGTCCGAGGCCGTCATCATGATCATCGGGATGTGAACGAGCGTCGGATCGCTTACGACGGCTTTCAGAACATCCATGCCGGAAACGGGCATGCAAACGTCGCAGATGACGACATCGGGTTGCTGAGAGGCCACCACCTCAACGGCCGTTTCGGCGTCGGTGTGAATGAAGATATGGCGATAACCCACGCTACGCAGGCTCTTTTCGATCATATGGGCGATGATCGGCTCATCATC
>JADZFK010000192.1 GCA_020849945.1 Pirellulales bacterium
ATCACAATGCTCAGCAGTGTGAGGATGGGGCGGCTTGGGCGCTGACGCAACTCGCGCCAGGCGAATCTCCAATAGAGCATCATGGCAGGCTCACCAATTGGCGGCACGTGGTATGGGGCGGCGTAGTGGGCCTGCGGAGTATTCCTCCAGCAAGCCATCTCGCACACGAACGGTGCGATCGGCCTGGGCCGCTACGTCGTTGTCGTGCGTTACGATGACCACGGTCTGGCCACGAGAATCAACCAGGTCTCGCAACAGCCGCATCACCTGGGCGCTGTTCACGCTGTCGAGGTTGCCGGTCGGCTCGTCGGCCAGTACCAGGGCCGGTTCGATCACCAACGCCCGTGCAACCGCCACTCGCTGCTGCTCGCCGCCAGACATCTGCGACGGCAGGTGGTCCTGGCGATCGGCAATATCCACGAGGTCGAGGCACGCCAACGCCCGGTCGCGGGCCTCGCCCTCGGAGACGCCATCCAACTCCAACGGCAGTGCCGCATTTTCGACTGCCGTTAGCGTTGGGAGCAAATTGAACGCTTGAAAGATAAAACCAATCCGCCGACGACGAAGCAGCGTCCGCTCGGTATCGTTGTAGGTCGATACATCGACCCCTTCGAAGAAGACCTGGCCTCGGGTGGGAGTTTCGATGGCCCCCAACAGATTCAGCAGCGTGCTTTTGCCAGAGCCCGATGGCCCGACAATTGCCAGCATCTCTCCTTCGCGGACGGTCAGATCAATGCCACGCACGGCATCCACGTGCATTGGGCCGCTGGCGAACGATTTCGTTACGCCAACTGCTTCTATGATTCCCATAGTCGATTCAACCTAGAGGTTCTGCCTGGTTGCCGGCAGGCACGCTCCGTCGCCGCGGCCCTCGGCAGTTTCTAAGAACGTGATTTGATGTTGCCTTGGACCCCTCTCCCACGGGGAGGGCGGAGAATTTCAAAACACGTTCTAAGCCCGCTATTCTATCGCAAAGGAACCCATTTTACCACGCCCAAACCACCTCGAATCCTAAATCCTGGCGCCATTTGCATTTCCGAAACCGTAAACTCGGCGGATTGCGCAAGCCCTGACGGCACCTGGAGAGGGGGTAGTTCTATCACCAGGGCGATTAAGCCTCTGCTGAAGGCGATTTCGCTTTGGGCTAAGCCGGGTTTCTCACCACGGAGGCACGGAGTCGTAGGCCGGACCAAGCGGCGCGAGAGCTTCGAGAATATCGCAGGACCCGACCGCCGCGCCGTTCCGGCAATTCCGTCCCGTATGTGGGTTCTGCCGGAGCAGCGCGGCGGTTGAGTCGACTGGTGGTGGTTCGCTCTGTGTGCCGCTAGATCCGGCCTACACGGCTGTTCCTCTGCCTGCACCTGCCTACTCCAAATTGCACGGGAACGTAGAGAATATCAAGGCACGATCTCACAGACGCCAAAAAACCTTTCGACGGTAAAAGTCGTAGAGCACGATCCACCACAGGGCGATCGAGGTAAACGCAACGAGAACCGCGCCGCCCTTTCCCAAGTGGCTGGCAAGCCCACCGACGAGAGTCTTCGCGATGGCCGGGAACGGAATGAACTTCCAGGCCACGTAAATCGTGATGGCATTTGCCCCGACGACGACTAGCGGAAAGGCCCAGCGTTTGATCTCGAGCACGTCGATCAGCAAGTAGAACAGCGCGAGAAGCAGGATGCTCCATCCGCCGGCCCAAAGAACCATTGAACTGGTCCAAATGTGCTTGATGATGGGTAGCCCGAGCCAGTTAGACCAAGCCCATCCGGCCGCAAGGCAGATTGTACCCGTTGCCGCGAGGTAGCCCAGTTTCCTTTCCGCGGAAGCCCGTGATCGAAGCACCTGCCCGGCCAGAACGCCGAGCATCACGCTGGCGGCAAAGCCCAAACCGGAAAGCACCCAAGTGTAGGGCGGATCGGTGCCATCGAGAAATCGGCCCAGCACAATTTGATCGACCGCGAACGCGACATTCACATGCGGTTCAAAAACGCCGGTGCCGTGCTCGGCCAGCGGAACCCAGGCCAAGAGCAACCCGTAAAGAGCCAGTAGCGCGAACGTTGCCATCCATTGGCCCCACACGCCGACATGCAGCAGAATCAGCCCGGCAAATAAGTATCCCACCGCGATGGCCTGAAGTGTGTTGGAAAAAGGATGCAGCGTTGCCAGGTTGAAATCCAGCAAGTTTCCTTGGAGGGCCATCCCAATCACGAAAAGCGCAAACGTGCGCCAAAGGAGTTTGCCGTACAACTGCCGCCGCGGCTGACCCTGCTCGATTCGCCTCGCGAAGGAGAAAGGCATGGCCGCCCCCACGATGAACAGGAAGAGCGGCATGATGAGGTCCCAAAAGGTGAACCCTTCCCAGATAGAATGTCGAAACTGGTCGGTCAGCCCAGTTGGTGCGGGGGCACCGAACACCGCCACGACGGCCAGGAAAAGCTCGCGTCCCCCAACGATCCAGAGCATATCGAACCCGCGTAACGCATCGATCGCGACAACACGCTCGGGTTTCGCCACGCTTGATACGGCCGAACAAGTTGAAACGCTGCCGGCCGACGAAGAATTCGTCATGGGATTGGTTGTAACCACTTGTTTATGGTTGTACGGGAATTGTGGCGGTAATGTTTTCTGTAGTGTTTCAGAGAACGTGTTTGGCCGCAAGCGGAGCGATTTGCTCCCTTTGAGTAGTAGGTGCCGCGAGCCGAGCGGCACGATTCGTGAAAGCGGATACGGAGTTGGTAGTTCCGTGTTTCGCTCGGCTCGCGGGACCTACGTTGAAACCACGTGCGATTGGAAAACGGATCGTTCCCGATTCAACCTTCTCGTTTGTTGACGGATGCTGGGTGATTCGTTAAGCTGCCGGCTCATGCTCGAGGAGGCCAGTCAGGACAAAACTCTTCGTGCTTGAAAAGTCCTGCCCCCTTTTTTTCCGCGGCATTTCAGGAACGTCGGCATGGAAACCGTCTGTTTGTGTTCTCGAATCGTTTTCAGGTACACGGCCCTCCTCGGCTTGTCTGTGCTCACGCTCGTGAGTTGCCCATTGCAAGGGGCCCAACTTCCGACGAACAACGATCCCGCGAATCAAATTCGCTTCAAGGACCCGGCCGAGGCGGAAGCGCGTCGAGCGAGCCTCATCCATTTCATTTGGAGCGATGGCCTGCCGACCACAACCCCCTCGGTCTCGACGAATGTTGCATTTCCCACACAGGCTGTTGGGATCGATCCTTCGAACGTGGCAAGCGTCGACCGCTTGGAAGCGAACGTTTCAAATTGGGGGTTTCAATCCGTTTCCTACCTGATGCATCCCACCAACACGGCGAATACCAATAAGCTCGTCATCGTTCATCAAGGGCATGCGAGTGACCTCTCCTTCGGTGTCGGCACGACGGCCAACTACTTGTTGCAGCACGGCTTCACGGTGCTTGTGATGAAGATGCCCCTGTTCGGCTGGAACACGGATACGACGGCTTCGATCCCCGGCCATGGCTCCAAGGCGTACGCGAATCACAATCAGCTTATATCCAGCACTGGTCCAACAGGGGGCGGCTGGGGATATCGCCTGTTCTTGGAACCGGTTGTGCAAGGCATTAACCACGTTGTCGCAACGAATCCCAAGTTAGAGAATGTCAGTATGATTGGGCTTTCTGGCGGTGGCTGGACCACCAGTATGATGGCCGCACTCGATAAGCGAATTATGCTCAGCATTCCGGTGGCGGGATCGGCCCCCTTGTACGCTCGCAATGCCGATCGCGGAGGTGGATCGATTGGCGATCTCGAGCAAACCTATGCTCCTCTGTACGATGAGAACATCAAGCCCGACGGCACGGGCGGCGGTGTCGCAACGTGGTTGGAGATATACGCCCTAGGAGGGTTCGGCACGGGGCGTCGGCAGATCAAAATAACCAATGAATTCGACAGTTGTTGTTTTTCCGGTACCCACCCCAACTCGTACAAGACGATTGTCGCCAACAAAGTTAGCTC
>JADZFK010000193.1 GCA_020849945.1 Pirellulales bacterium
AAAGAGGTTGTGATTTTTTTATTAGTCAAAACAACATGTTGCGATAGCAAACACAAGCTAGCTTCAACCGTTGGTAGAAAAAGGGTTTTGACTGATAAAAAAATCACAGCCTAAAAGCCGGGGGCTGTCTATCCAATGCCCGGCCACTCTCAACTTGTTCGACGAGCAGAGAAAGCGAGGACTTTCCCAGTCCAAGCCATCATCGTCCCGCGTTTTATCGCAACTCCAACAATCCGATATTGTCTGTCGCATTTGAAATTTGAATTCACCTGACCGCGCGATGAAGCAGCCTTCGCAGTTCGTTTAACCTGAGCCAACGGCGATGGAGCGTGAGCACTTGCCTCGTCGCTGGCTCGGGGTTCAACGAGCCAAAGGTTGCTCGCTGCGCAGCCTTCCAACGTGGCGTGAATCGCACTTTCGCGTCCGATGGCCGGGACGGAAACACGTTTACCCGGTCTATCTTCCCATACTAAGCCGACGGTTGCAAATCACCGAATCGAGGCGACCTACAAGCAATTCTTGTGGCCGGTTCCCCATTCACCCATGCATGAAACCGTTATTTCTGGAAGAAGTTGTTGAGGTACTTTTAACCTGGGCTTCACATCTTCTTCACGCTTGAGGGCTAGCATGCTCCTCACCTGTTTGCGGGGGTCGCAAGTGTGGACGCTCGATGTGTGGCGAGCCGTGCGACCAGAGTCATTGAGGAGAAATGAAAAATGAATGGCAATTCGTGTTGTGATCAAACATTTCTGCGTGGAAATACCCCGAGTCCGCCTCGGCTCGGCGGACCTACTGGACCCACGGGTCCTGCTGGCCAACGAGGGTTCACGCTTGTGGAACTGCTGGTCGTGATTGCGATCATCGGTATCCTGGTGGCACTTCTGTTGCCCGCGATTCAGGCGGCCCGTGAGGCGGCTCGGCGGTCGCAATGCACCAACAACATGAAGCAATTAGGGCTTGGTGTGCTGAATTACGAATCGGGCCGGAAGGACCTTCCTCCGCCCGGCCAGTGCGATTCGACGGGTGGTGCAACGACGACTTACATGATCCATTCCGTCGCAACGGTGATCTTGCCTTACATCGAACAAACAACGGTTTACGACATGTTCGATCACAAGACGGATCCAATTGCCGCTTACGGTGCCACGCCCAGTGGCGATGCTTTCAAGACCTCGACAGGTTGCTTGTTGCACCGCAAATCGCGGGGTCGCAACTACGACGATCCGGCCCATCCCTCGGGGCAGGTTGCAGCCAAGACGAAGATCGATACCTTTCTGTGCCCCTCGACCCCCGTCACGAGCGGCGAACGCGATCCGGTACACGGCTACGGTGCCGTGGATTACATGATCGTTGCCCTATCCGAGGTCGATGGCCGCACGGGCTCCTCGACCTATGGTATGCGAACCACTCCTAGCGGCTCGGACGAATGGAAGAGCCAAGTTGTGGGCCCCATGCTTAATTGCGACGGAGGTGGTTTCAAGCGCGTAACCGATGGCGCGAGCAACACCATCTTGTGGATTGAAGATGCCGGGCGATCTCATCCCGAAGTCAGCGTGTTTGGTGCCTTTTCCACCCGGTTCACACCGGTTTCAAGTGCCGCGGATCCCATCAATATGTCGAGTGGCGGTAATGGCCGCCGCGCATTCGCGTGGGCCGATGCCGATGCCGTCGGCAACGGGTACTCAGGCCCCAGCAACGCCATCAGCCCTGGTTCTCGGCTTGCAAGGCTGAATAACTACAGCTCTCCGCATGGTGGGCCTGCCGAGTGCCGTTGGTCGGTCAACAACTGCGGCCCGAATGACGAGCCGTTTGCGTTCCACTCGGGCGGCGTAAACGCCACCATGGGCGATGGCTCCGTCCGCTTCATTGCCGATAGCATCGACGGCGTTATCGTCAAATGGATGGTCGGTGCTCGCGACGGTCAGGTCATCAATGCCGAGTAGTTGTTTTCAACGGGAGAGCAAGATCATGCGTTGGCTTCTTATGATGGTTCTTGGAATCGGTGTGTTGGGGTGCGGTTCCAAGGTGGGGTTGAAAGGCGTTCCGGTCGAGGTTGCCGGAAAGGTCACCCAGAATGGCCAGCCTCAGGGTGACATCGTCTTGGTGTTTCAACCACTCGATGATGGCCACATGAAGGAGTTCCGTGTCCAAAAGGATGGAACCTTCAAGGGAGAACTGATTACCGGCAATTACGCCTACTTCGTGACTTCCCCTGCGGGGGTCGTGCCGGCGCAGGTTCCGAAGAAGCTTCCCGGAAAATACTATCAGGCAGACCTGGCCCGAACCGTAACGGTTGAACCCGGGGCAAACCTCGCCATCACTTTGGATTAGCACCCCTTCTTGCTTGCAACCGGCCGAACGGGGAGTCGTCCTCACCCGTACCGTTGCAGCAGGGTGGAGAGGAATCCAGGGCCGGCGAAAGGCCGCTCGGCCGTTGCTCCGATATAAGTGCGGAGGTTTTGTTCGTGCGCGCGTGCTAGAATTAGGGCTATGAAGCACGGCGACGAATCGCGAGCCCAGGAATCGACACCTGCCGGGGATGACGGCAACCGGCCGGTGGAATTGCCGAAAACGCAGGCCGAGTTCTTTGCCCGCGCCGCGGAGAAGGTACGGGCTAAGTTCCCCCAGTCCCCTGGGGTCTACCTGTTTCAAGACGAGGCGGGTCGCGTCTTGTACGTGGGCAAGGCGATCGATCTGCGGGCACGGGTTGGCAGCTATTTCTTGGCCGCCGCGGCCGCCGATCAACGCACTTCACGCTTAGTGCGCGAAGTGTATGACGTTGATTTCATCGAGGCAGAGAGCGAAGTGGACGCGCTCTTGATGGAAGCAAGGTTGATCAAGGACATTCAGCCTCGCTTCAACCGCGACTTGCGCGACGACAAGTCGTTTCCCTATCTGCAAATTACGACGCACGAAGACTTTCCACGCGTGGAGGTCACGCGCGAGCCGCGAACGAGTGGCGTGAAGCTGTACGGGCCGTTCCTAAGTGCGGGCAGTTTGCGTGGGGCCGTGCAAGCGTTGCAGAAGGTGTTCCGGTTTCGCACGTGCGCGTTGGAGATCGAAGCCGACGACGAACGCTGGCGTTGGTTTCGACCTTGCTTGCTTGCTTCGATCAACCAATGCACCGCGCCGTGCAACTTGCGGATTGGCAAAGAGGAGTACCGCAACGATATCCAGCGCCTGCGAACGTTCATGGAAGGGAACCGCCGAAAACTACTCGACGAACTGCGGGCCGAGATGGCGGAGGCTTCCGCCAACTTGCGGTTCGAACAGGCGGCTCGCCTGCGCGACGAACTCACCATGCTCGATCGCCTGCGCGAATGCGGCAACCTGAAGAAGCACGAACAACCCGAGGTGTTTTACATCGATCCCAAGAAAGGGCTGGCGGGGCTGCAAAAGATATTCAAGTTGCCCGAGCGGCCACGGAATATCGAAGGAGTCGATATTGCCCACCTCGGCGGCAACGAAACGGTTGCCAGCCTCGTGCAGTTTTTAGATGGCCTGCCGTTCAAGCCGGGCTATCGGCGGTTTCGGATCCGCGATGTCGAGGGAATCGACGATTACGCCAGCATCCGCGAGGTGGTGGCGCGGCGGTTTCAACAACTGCGCGACGAGGGCGAAGTGTTTCCCGACGTGCTGCTCGTCGATGGCGGCCTGGGCCAGTTAAGGCGAGCACTCGAAGCGTTCGAGAAACTGCAAATCGAACCGCCGCTGGTGATCTCACTCGCCAAGAAAGAAGAGTTGGTGTACACGATGCACCGCTCGAAGCCGCTACGACTCAGCCGACGCTCGTACGCGCTGCGATTGCTTCAGTACGTGCGAGACGAAGCCCACCGCTTCGCCCAACATTACCACCACCTGCTGCGTCGCAAACGCACGTTAGGCGAATGACGCGGGAATAGTGCTTTGTCCCAAAACTCCCCTCCCTTGTAGGGAGGGGCTGGGGGAGGGTTCGCGGATCGCTGCATTCTTGGCCTTGCTCGAACCACTACCCAAACCAGAATCGCTCTTGAGACAAAGCACTGGCCTGCATTTCTCACAATCAAAACCACGGAGGCACGGAGCCACGGAGAAAACCATTAGCAAGTACCCCTCCCACCATGAACGGCGGAAACACCCTGTCTCGTAGCGACGGGCGGTTGACCTTGCTTCAAACGATCGCTTGGCTTGTTCTTCGTGTTCTTCGTGTGCTCCGTGGTGAGACATCCGGGCTGGGATGGTCCGAGTCCCGCTCGGCTCGCGGGACCTACTTGAATGCGGGGCCTACTTGGAAGCATTTCTCGCTTGAAAAACGGATCGGCCCTCGCCGTGCCCCGGCGATGGTTTGCTCCTGTTGTGGATTGCCGTAGAATGGGTTCGGGCAACGGGGTGAACTCCCCTCCACACATGTTGGCCACGTTAGGATTGTCGCATGCGAATGGCACGATCGGCATGGGTCTTGTTCACGATGATGGCGGCTGTGGTTTCTTCCGCGCGGGCCGATGACTGGCCGCAGTGGGGTGGGCCACAGCGCGACGGCATCTGGCGAGAGAAAGGGATCGTTGCGAACCTGCCGGCAGTTGAGGAAAGCACTGGAATGCTGCCGCGCGCCTGGAGTGCGAAGATTGGGTCGGGCTACGCCGGGCCGGCCGTTGCAGGTGGCAGCGTGTTTGTCACCGATCGCGTGGGGGAAGAGCCTCGGGAGCGGGTGTATTGCTTCGATGCGAACACGGGCCAAGAACTTTGGAAACACGAGTACGAAGCCCGCTATTCGATCAGCTACCCGCTTGGCCCCCGCGCAACGCCGACGGTCGATGGCGATCGCGTGTACGTGCTGGGTGCCGTGGGGCACCTGTTCTGCTTCGAGGCCGCCAGCGGCAAAATCCTCTGGCAAAAATACTACCCCACCGATTTCGGAGCCGAGATTCCGCAGTGGGGAACCGCCAGCGCGCCGCTCGTCGAGGGGGACCAACTCATCCTATTGGCGGGCGGCAAACCAGGCGCGATGGTGGTGAGCCTAAATAAAATGACCGGTGAAGAAATGTGGCGCGCGCTCGAAGGCCCTGAGCCGGGCTACTGCCCGCCGATCGTTCTTGAATTTGGAGGCCGTCGGCAACTCATCGTCTGGCACTCGCAGGCCATTGTCGGGCTTGATCCGGCTCGGGGCAAAACCCTTTGGCAAGTCCCCTTCGCTGTGCGAGATGGGCTGACCATTTCGATGCCGCGCAAGTTCGATCAACGACTGTTCCTTACGAACTTCTATCAGGGCCCGCTGATGATCAACCTCGGCCCCGACGGCATTTCGCCCCACGTGGAATGGCGCACAAGCGCTTCGAGCACCGAGATGAAGAACGACAGCTTGCACGCGATCATGTGTACGCCCGTGTTCACCAAGGATTGCGTGTTTGGCGTGGGCAGCTACGGCGAGATGCGCGGGCTCGATCCCGAGTCGGGGCACGTCTTGTGGGAAACCCTGAAGGCCACGGGCCCCGGCCGCTGGTG
Organism: Pirellulales bacterium; assembly: GCA_020849945.1. Classification (GTDB taxonomy): domain Bacteria; phylum Planctomycetota; class Planctomycetia; order Pirellulales; family Lacipirellulaceae; genus JABDGM01. The sequence goes on from JADZFK010000193.1 coordinate 5,482, forward strand.
GAACGCCTTCCTCGTGCCGCACGAAAACCGTATCGTGGTTTGCAATGAGCAGGGTGAGTTGATCTTCGCCCGCATTGGCCGCGGGGGCTACGAGGAATTATCACGGGCGAAGCTGATCGAGCCGACCCAACCAATCGGCCGCCGCATGACCGTGTGGTCTCACCCGGCCTTCGCCATGCAAAGCGTGTTCGCGCGGAACGACGGCGAACTCATTCGCGTGAACCTGGCGAAGTAGAATACATGGAACACTTCCTAGCCACGGGTCAGCCGTGGCATCCGGCGGGATCTACGTGCCCATCTACGCAGGGTGAATAATTGCTTGGTCCTGGCTGGTTTCGCTCGACGTTTGGTGGAATCGGCTATTGCAGCTATTATTTGGCGTGAGGAGCCGAACGATAGAACGCATGGCCAAGGCGCGCGAAAAGATCCAAGGCGCCGGTAAACTTGTTGCTGTTGCGATCGTATCGGAACCATTAAGGTGGACGCATAGGACTCGCATCGTTGCACGGCATCGTGCCGCAATTCTCCGTATTGCAGCGAAATACGGTGCG
>JADZFK010000194.1 GCA_020849945.1 Pirellulales bacterium
CGTGCAAAGAGCATCAGGTCGGAGATCATTTCGTGTGCCCGCAAGGCCTGGCGGTGAATTGCGATGAGTTTGCGACGGCGCTCGGGCTGAGGTTCGTCAGCGAGCAAGGTTTGTGCCCGGGCGGCAATGTTGGCTAGCGGGTTGTTGATTTCATGGCTGGCCCCATAGGCAAGTTCCTTCAGCGATTCGAGTTTTTCATGTTGCAGTCGGCGTTCGAACTCGGCCGCATGCCGATTGGCTTCCGCGAGCTTCTCGACAAGCCGGGGAAGCCGTAATTCGATTGGATATTCGGTTAGTTTCGTGCTCGGAGTTGGGAGTTGTGTGGAGTTCGGGTCGGGATGCGGAGTGTGGGTTTTCCACGTGGCTTCCGGGGAGGACTCGCAGACAAGATACCTGGCAAGTTCAGCTTCCAAGCGAGTGCAGAGCCAGTCGGCCGCATCGACCGAGCGGTTCATGGTTTGGTTGGAGCCATGCTCGGCCGCGCGTAGCGCCCACTGCAAAACGAGCGGATCGGCGGCCAGAGTGAGTAACAACTCACGGTAGCGGGTGGCGGAATCAGCCGCCAAGAGCGAGCGCTCGAGGGCGTGTGCCGACGAAGTCGCTAGCGGCACCAAGGCTGGCCCGCCAGGCGCAGCCGCATCGGCGGGTAGCTGCAGATGGAGCATTTCGCCAGTGTGGACGAACAAGAGAAGATAATCAGCAGCGGCACGCGCCGCTTCTGCCTTGCATCCACGTGGTTACCCGTGCGAAACGGTTTCAACTTCCAGCAATTGGCAGATTCGGCCCAGCAGCGCTTCGACATCGAACGGTTTGCGGATGAAATCATTCGCGCCGGCATCGCGGAGTTGTTGGATTTTTTCCTCTTCCACCATGCCCGAGATGCAAATGATTCGGACGTCATCCATCGTTTTTTCGCCGCGTACCAGACGGCAAACCTCAATGCCGTTGATATCCGGAAGCATGACATCCAGCACGACAAGGTCGGGGTGGAACTCCTTGATCAGCATGCCGGCGCCAAAACCGTTGTTGACGCTGCGGACATCGAAGCGGCCATCGCGTTCAAGTTGATCGACGATGAGTTCCACCAAATCCTCATCGTCATCGACGACGAGAATTTTGCGTTTTCCGCTATCGAGCGCATCGGTGGGGATGCCGTTATCGCGCATGAAGGCGTAGAGCTGATCGCGCGGGATGCGGCGGAACCGGCTGCCGGGCACGCGGAAGCCCTTGAGCTGCCCGGAATCGAAGCAACGGATGATGGTTTGTTGGCTTATCTTGCAGATTTTGGCGGCTTCGCCCGTTGTAAATACAGTTTTCATCATATGCTCAACCACCCCTCTCCCTAGTTGATGGTAAGACAATCCATGCCCTCGAAGGGATGCTACGAAGCCCGTCGGCAGGCCCGAGGCTGACACTTCTGAGCGATCGTTTAGCAAACTACCCGATAGTACTCGGCTTTGCAGACCCCTTAAGCCACGGACATTTCCGCTCTTACACGGTGGCCGCAACCGGTATTTTCGACCGCGACTACCAAGGTTGCCTGCTTTGCCAGATGCAGCGAATTATATCGGACTTCACCTCAGAGTCAATATCGAAATAAATGTTGTAAACCGTTGCAGCACAAGCGTTTGCCGCTGGCCATGCTTTTTTGCACGGCTACGCGAACGCTCCCGTGGATTGCCCCGTCAGCCAACTTGGCGTGGTTTAATTCAGGTAGAACAGGGGATTGAGTTGAATCAGGAGGCTATTTCTGGGGGTGCGATTCATTGCCGCATTTGCCGGGCTGAGCGGAAGCCATCTTCCCGCAAATACCGAAGACTCTCGATTTACCGCCGAGTGGCCGATTTGCCCTTCCCCTCAAGATGAACAATCAGCAGTGCGATGTCTGCCGGCGTAATGCCGCTGATGCGGCTCGCCTGGGCCAGGTCGCGGGGGCGAACCCGCGAAAGTTTCTCGCGGGCCTCGGCGCGTAGTTGCGGAATGGAATTGTAGTGGAAGTTCATCGGAATACGTTTCGCGGCCAGCCGTGCTTGCCGATCGACATCGACTTGCTGCCTGGCAATGTAGCCGGCGTATTTGAGATCGATCAGCACTTGTTGAGCGGCGGTTGGGGTGACTTGCGCAAGTTCGGGTAGGTGTGCCACCAGTTGGGGCCAGTCTATTTCGGGCCGACGAGCAAGTTTCGCTAGGGAAACTCCTTGGCAGAAGGTTGTTTCCAGCAGATGCGTTGTTCGTTCGATTTCGTGTCGTTTCTTGGTGAATCGTTGCCAACGGTCTTGGCACACGAGGCCGCGTTCGCTCGCCAGCGGTGTGAGGCGGCGATCAGCGTTATCGTGACGCAGGAGGATTCGATACTCGGCCCGGCTTGTGAACATTCGATAGGGTTCGTCTACGCCGCAGGTGACGAGGTCGTCGATCAGCACACCGATGTAGGCTTCTTGGCGATCGAGAATGAGGGGTTCGCTGCCCGCGAGTGCGAGGGCGGCATTGGCACCGGCGAGCAATCCTTGGGCGGCGGCTTCTTCGTAACCGGTCGTGCCATTGATTTGGCCGGCGAGGTAAAGGCCTGCCACTTGTTTCGTTTCCAGCGTGGCTTGCAACTGGTTGGGCGGGGCGTAATCGTACTCGACGGCATAGCCGTAACGCATGATCTCCGCGTGTTCGAGGCCGGGGATTTCGCGGAGCATAGCTTCTTGCACGTCGCGTGGCAGGCTGGTGGAGATGCCATTGACGTACACTTCGCGCGTGTGTCGGCCTTCGGGTTCCAAAAAGAGCTGGTGGCTCGGCTTTTCGGCGAATCGGACAATTTTGTCTTCGATGGAAGGGCAATAGCGCGGCCCGCTGGAGGCGATTTGGCCGCTGTACATGGGGGCACGGTGAAGATTTTTCTGGATCAGCGCATGCACGGCCTCGTTTGTGTGGGTGATGTAACACGGCAACTGCTCGAGTTCAAGCGAGTGGGTGAGGAAGGAGAAAGGCTCGGGCGAGTCGTCGCCGGGCTGGAGTTCGAGTTGGGCGAAGTCGATGGTGCGGCCGTTGAGGCGTGGGGGCGTGCCGGTTTTGAAACGAGCGAGTTGGAATCCGAGGCGAGCGAGGGCGGCGCTGATGCCGCCGGAGGTGCCTTCGCCGGCGCGACCGCCAGGCGTTTGTGATTCGCCCGTGTGCATGAGCGCCTGCAGGAAGGTGCCGGTAGTGAGCACGATAGCCCGTGCGCGATACACGGCCCCGCCGCGGACACGCACGCCGCAGACGCGGTGAGTAAATGACGAATTTCGAATGACAAAAGGTGAATTCGCAGGCGGCGATTCGCCAGGCAACGATTCTGTCGAAGGCCTTGCCCCGCACGATCCCCATTCGCTATGCGTCATTCGGGCTTCGTCGTTTGGTTCGCTGAGGAGGTCCTCGACGACTTCTTGTCGGAGTGTGAGGTTGGGTTGATCTTCGACGAGGCGTTTGATTTCGGTTTGATAGGCTCTTTTGTCGGCCTGGGCACGTGGGCTGTGCATGGCCTGGCCTTTGCTGCGGTTGAGCATGCGGAATTGGATTCCGGTGGCATCGATGGCCCGGCCCATGGCGCCGCCCAGGGCGTCGATTTCGCGGACGATCTGCCCCTTGCCGACGCCACCGATTGCGGGATTGCAGCTCATGTGGCCCACGGTATCGCAATTGGCCGTCAGCAGTGCGGTGCGGGCACCGAGCCGGGCGGCGGCCAACGCGGCCTCGGTTCCCGCGTGACCGGCCCCTACCACGATCACATCGAATTCGTACTCGTTTGCAGCCATCTTTCAAGCATACCCGCAAGCACCATCGGCCGAACACCAGGGCCGATCAATAATTCACATTGGGCAGGGAAGTAGGTGCCGTGTGCCGAGCGGCACAATCAACCGAAGTGGTTGCGAGCTTGGGTCGTTCCGTCTCTCGCTCGGCTCGCGGGACCTGCCTGCTCGTATTCCCAAAGTGAATAATCGCCGGCCCTGGGCCGAACAAGGTAAGCCACGATGTTTCTTCCGGCAGGTTGGTTTTCCTATGGTAAGTTAAGGTTGGCGTGCTTGTCGGTTCCCACATTTTGGATCGGCGGTTTAGAGTGCCGCAGAGTTGTGATCCAATCGGAAAGTGGGCCTTTGGTGGCAGGACACTTGGCGAAGACGAGCGGTTCAAACGGCCGCAATCCCGCCGATAAACCGAATTCACGATGAATCACGGTAACGACAACGTTAGGTACCTGATTACTCAGTCCGGAGTACCAATTTCCCGCCGTCAGTAAGCCTAACGCCTGACGCCTGACGCCTGACGCCTCTTGCTCAATTCACGACATTAACAGGCTTGCCTACCAGGAACGCGGTGACGTTATCGGCCGTGGCTTGCATGAGCCGCTGCCGGGCGGCCAGGGTGGTCCAGGCCATGTGGGGCGTAATCAGGCAGTTCGGAGCCGTGAGAAGTGGATTATCGGCAGCAATAGGTTCTGCCGAAACCACGTCTACGGCAGCGCCCGCGATTCGACCGGCTTGTAGTGCGTTTGCGAGGTCGCCTTCATGAACGAGGCCGCCGCGCGATGTGTTGATGAGTAGCGCCGATGGTTGCATCAAGTCGAGCGTCCGGCAGTTGACCATCTGATTTGTTTCGGGCGTGAGCGGGCAATGTAGGCTAACGACATCGGAGTATGCGAATAGTTCGTCGGTGGGTAGCCAGCCGACCGATGCACTCGGCGGGGGCGTGCTGCCGGGCCTTCCGCTGGCGAGGACCTGCATGCCGAATGCACGGCCAATTTCGGCAACCGCCCGGGCAATGCGACCAAAACCGACGAGGCCAAGCCGCTTGCCGGTCAGTTCGTTCTGCGGCGCGAGCCAGTAGCAGAAGTCGTAATGCCGCGTCCATTCACCGTGTTGCACGCTTTCAGCGTGTGCTCCCACGTGGTGGCACAGTTCGAGCAAGAGTGCCCACGTGAATTGGGCCACGGTTCGCGTGCTGTACTCGGGCACGTTGGAAACGGGGATGCCGCGTTGACGGGCGGCGGCGACATCGACGGCGTTGTAGCCCGTGGCCGTCACGGCGATGAACTTCAGCTTGGGTAACTCGGCGATCGCTTCGGCGGAAACATAACACTTGTTCGTGATAAGGATATCGGCATCATGCGCCAAACCGACAACCTCTTCGGGCAATGTGCGGTCGTGAACAGAGAGTTGCCCCAGCGTTTCGAGCGGAGCCCACGAATTATCGCCAGGATTCAGGGTGTATCCATCAACAACGAGGATTCGTGGTTGGTGCTTTTCAGAAGGCATGGGGCGTGCAGGGCTTGCGAATAGTGTGACGCCGAGAATTGTCGGGGTATATTTTTTAGGTTACCGTCAATATAACTACGTTGCTGAGTTTGGGCGATCCTTGTCGATTCAAGGGAGGTTGGGTTCATGTGTGGCTTCATCCGATACAGCGGTTTCCTTTTTGTACTGGCAATTGGTGCTACGACGTCGTTGGCCGAGGAATCGGCCAAGATCGCACCTCGATTACAAGCCTGGTTAGGAGATCAAGAGTGGACGCGAGATTCGGCGGAACCGGTATTGCCATTGGGCAAGGCAGGTGCGTTCGATGAGAACCACCTGTTTGCGCCTTGCATGGCACGAGAGAACGGCAAGTATTTGTTGTGGTATTGTGGTTCGGGGGGAACAGCACTCGATGTCGGCACGACGCGCGAGCCGGATCGACGGTGGTATCGGCTGGGGCTGGCAACGAGCGCGGACGGGCTTCGGTTTTCGCGCCGCCCGAGGCCCGTGTATGAGTTGTCTACGCCCAAACGATCGATCATTACGCCTTGCGTGTTGCGAGCAGCCGACGGCACGCCGATCCGCGAAGGTGGCAAGTTGCGGATGTGGTTCTGCACGAACGATTTTAGCGGCCAGGGCGGCGGGCACTCCATTCAAGAAGCAACGAGCGAGGATGGTATCCACTGGTCGGAGCCTTCCGAGATTCAATTGAAGAAAGCGTACGCTCCTACGGTGCTCAAAACGGGCAACGAATACCAAATGTGGTACACCGATGTCACGAAGTTCCCGTGGACGTTTCGGCATGCGCAAAGCCGCGACGGACGCACATGGCAGGTAGAGCCCGAACCGGTGTTGCAGCTCGATCAGTCGTGGGAAGCGCGGATCGTGGTTTACCCGTGCGTGTTGAAAATCGACGACGTGTACGTGATGTGGTACGGCAGCTACACGGCCGACGATCGGCTGCAAACGGCCGTGGGGTTTGCCGTAAGCGAGGATGGGTTGCACTGGCAGAAGCATCCGCGAAACCCTGTATTTTCGCCGCGTGAGGATCGTGAGTGGGAATCGAACTATGTGGGAACTACAAGCGTTATCCGGCAGGCGGATGGCAGCTTCCGCATGTGGTACGCCAGCCGGAAGAAGCCGCCGTTCCGGAACCTCTACTTCGCAATCGGTTCGGCTACGTGGCGGAAGGAGTAGGGGAGTCGAGTTTGATAACTGTCCTTCGCCCCTCGTCTCTCGCCCCTCATCGTTTACGCTTCTTCGAACGCACGAAGTGGTGGGTGTGTTTGAGTGCGATGATGCCGAGCAGCGGAAGCGTGGCGGCGGTGGCAGAGCCTTTGGCTTTGAATCGTAGGTTCTCTCCGGCGGCGAGGGAAAGAAAGAGAGATTCGCTTGTGGGTTTGTCGCCAGCGTGCAAGTAGGTGCCGCTCGAGCCGATGGTGGCCAATCGGTGCGAGTCGCTGCCGACGGTAAGTCGTTTGCCTGCCGACTCGGCATACTGTTGGGCTTTCCGATTTGCCGCGCGAAGGACGCCGCCATTGTGCAGTTCGATGGCATGGACCGATTCCATGATGCGATCGACAAACGGGCGGCCGCGGCGGCCGTGCTGGTAGTCGAGCGACTTGCGGCCCAGCGCGAACGGGTGGGCCAACGAAACGTAGCCGCCCATTTCGCGGGCCGCTTGCAGGCAGGCGTCGGCTTGAACCCACGAGCGGACCATGAATCGACTACGCAAGTGCGGCTCGATCGCCCGGATGAAAAACTCTTCAATCTCTTCGGGACGGGGGAAGTAAACGAGCAGGTCCAGCCCTTCTTCGGTGCCCACTTCAATCGCAGGCATCGTGGGCACACGGCCGGCTTCGCACAGCTTGACCGCGCCGCGGATTTCGTTGTGATCGGTAATCGCGACGCCCAACCCGCGGTTCTGGCAATGCCGTTCGATCCGCACAATGCCGGCCAGCCCATCGGAGTAGTTCGAGTGAACGTGCGTATCGACGAGCAGTTCCTCGGGTTCGTGGTGTGGTGTGGGCATGATAATGCGGTGCTCGTGCGATTGTTGAATGCCACGGCTCGTAAGGAATCGTATGCCGAACCGTACTTGCAAACAAGTGAGGCTTGCAACCAGGGCCTTTCATTATTCCACGTTGGGGTAGGGAAGTTAGGTGCCGCGAGCCGAGCGGCACAATCCACGGAAGTGGCTGCAAGCTTGGTCGTTCTCAGTCCCGCTCGGCTCGCGGGACCTATCTGTCTGCAAAACGTTGAATTGTGGTTGCGATGCGTGGTATAACGAGTTCTCAGCAATCGCTGGGTTTTGCCGGGACTTTTCACGCGGAGTTGCCCGATGGCGCTGCTCATTAAGAATGGCCGGATTACGACGGCCACCGATCATTACGTTGCGGATATTTTGTGCGAGGGAGAAACGATCGCCGCGATTGGCCGCGGCCTCGCCGCGCCGGCGGGGGCCGAGGTGATCGATGCGACGGGCAAGTACGTGTTCCCGGGATTCATCGATCCGCACGTGCATATCTATCTGCCGTTCATGGGGACGTATTCGAAAGACGATTACGACTCGGGCAGTCGGGCAGCGCTGGTGGGCGGCACCACGACGCTCATCGAAATGTGCTGCCCTAGCCGCCAAGAGGAACCGCTCTCGGGGTACGAGTTGTGGCTCTCGAAAGCCGAAGGATTGTCGGCGTGCGATTACTCATTCCATATGGCCGTTACGCGGTTCGATGACTCGGCTGAGAAGCAACTGCGCGAGATCGTGAAACGCGGCATCGCATCGTTCAAGATATTTTTGGCCTACAAGGGCGCGTTCGGCATCGACGACTACGAACTATACCAAACGCTGCGGCTGGCCAAGGAATTGGGCGTGATCGTGACGGCCCACTGCGAGAACGCGGAGCTTGTGGGCGCGATGCAGAAGCGGCTGCTGGCCGAGGGGAAGACGGGGCCGGAGTGGCACGAGCCTTCGCGGCCGGTTCGGGTGGAGGCCGAGGGCGTTCATCACCTCATGACCTTCGCCGAGCAGACCGGTGCCCATGTGTATGTTGTTCACACCAGCAACAGCGATGCGGTTTGGGCGGCCGCGGCCGCTCGGCAACGCGGCGTGCATGTGTGGATCGAGACGGTCGCCCCGTACCTGATGCTCGACGAAACGTATGCCGCAAAGCCCGATTTCGAGGGGGCCAAGTATGTGATGTCGCCGCCGTTGCGTTGCAAGCGTCACCAAGATGCCTTGTGGAACGCACTCGCCTCGCGGATGATCAGCACGGTTGCCACCGATCATGCCCCGTTCGATTATCAGGGCCAAAAGGAGATGGGCCGCGGCGACTTCACGAAGATTCCGAACGGCATCCCGAGCATCGAGGACCGCGTGAATCTCGTGTACACCTACGGCGTGCAACGTGGCCGAATCGACCTCCACACATTCGTCGATGCGTGCAGCACGCAGGCCGCCAAGCTCTTCGGCCTGTTCCCACGCAAGGGCACTATCGCCCTCGGCAGCGATGCCGACCTCGTGGTGTACGACCCGCAGTACCGGGGCACGATCAGCCAGAAAACGCAAACGATGAACGTGGATTACAGCGCGTTCGAAGGCTGGCCAATCGAAGGCCGCCCCAGCGCGGTTACGGTACGCGGCGCGGTGATGGTGCGCGAAGCCAAGTTCGTCGGCCAGCTCGGCTACGGCAAACTACTGAAACGCGAGCCAACACACGTTTAGAGTGATGCGTTAGCGAACAATGCCAGTGTCCGTGACAATCCGAGTGCGATGGTCTATCGACAGCTTCCACGGAACTAAGGATACGCTTTCGCTCTTGCCAGGAATAGGATCACGAACGGAGTTGCAAGAAGGACAATAGAACGTAAGATTGATGCCAACCCCACTTTCGAGGTGTTGTACGAGGGACCAAAACAACCACATTCAATGTCAATACCTTCAAGTTTGACGAACAGTTGCGCGACTAAGAATGACCCGAATAAGAGAACGGAAATAACAGAAGCGCCGCGTATATGATGGCAGCACAAAAAGCAGAGACCAGACACGATCAACGCAAAAGGAATCACCGAGCCAATAACCAAACCCAATTCCTTGGAAAGCATCCCATAGGAGTACACGGTCCCCAAATGAAAGTACGGGTTTTGCAGTTGAGTTGAACCGGCAACAACCATCACAATCCCTTGCAACCAACCTATCATATGTACCAACTTATTGCGATTGAGCATTTGAAATACGTTTCGTCGGATTCAGAGACGAAGACCAATCTGCATAACCACCGCTATATATCTTAACAAATGTAAACCCATTTAGTTTCAGGAAGGCCGCGATATCGTTCGCAAAATGACAAGTACTGCTTTGACAATAGACGATGACCTCCTTGTTTGGGTCTACATCCGCCAAAGCTTTTTCACGAAATGAAAGACTTGAATTTGTTGGAATGCTTAATGCACCTGGAATCGCCCCATTAATGAAACTCGATGTGAACCTCGCATCAATAATGACTGCTTCGTGGGACTTAACAACTTCCCTAACGTAATCAATGTTAACTTGTTCGAACTCTGATACCGGAAAGAAACTTCTTTGCAGGAGCGAAACGGCAGTGGGATTTCGCATGAAGCCAACTTCGGAATAAACGTGGAATAGGATAGTGACCAATATTGTCAACAAGACAACAAGAAACGATTCTCTGCAAGTACTCCAAACTGTGGCCAATTGCGGGCACCCGTACCCGGGAGAAAAAATCACTTTGTAAACCAGAGTGCAGTTTCCAATCGTGGTGAATAACAATAGATTGAGGAACCAATCTTCTCTTAAGCATATTGCAATCGGATTAGAAGAAATCTCAATTGCATATCCATCCCAAATTGCCATTAACTCCGCTTTGGAAATCAACCGGATACCGTGAGTGATGTCGAATAACTTGATTTGATCCCCAGTCACACCTAGATAGGCAATCCAGTGATTAAACTTGCTTGCAGAGCCTTTTGACCGTACATGCAAGATCATTGGGTTGGATGCACCAACGAGATCTGACACCACTAAGCCCTCAAAGACACTTGCGTAAGCATTATTATTCTGAGCCCCTTTAATCAATTCTGAAACTGAACTACCTTCCTTTCCCCCTATGTACTCTGGCAGCCAGAGTTTCTCCCATTCCACGTCAATCCCTAAAGTCTTCAGGCAGCTATACAGTGCCCCAACGCCACAACTAGGTCCACTCATTTCTGGAAGCGGTATCAACCTTCGAGCAATCGAATCTTTCGGCTCCGCTGCAGTCGCTATGGACACACCAGATAGACTATGAATACATAGTAAAAGTCCGAGAACAACGGAGCGAATCTGCATTGGGTGCCGCTTAGCTTGAAATTTAATGGGTTCTCTTTGTAACTCTCCGCCTAACCAATAGGAATGCCAAGATAACCATAACTAAGAAGTTGAAGCAAACAAACCAAGCACGAGTAGATGATGTTGATGGAGTTGACAGTGTCGATGTACCTGTTCCGAATGTATTGCCATTTACGACAATGGAATGTGGCACGCTTGGCGATAGCTTTCCTTGATGCCACCTTTGTTCCAAATGCGGAGCATCACGCATCAATATTCTTAATCCGTCAGGGATCTTCGTTTTAAGCGTGAAATCCTCCGGTCCAAGTAAGTCAATGCAGAAATTCTTTACCTCAACATTGCGAGTCAATGAATATGTGCGACCATCCTCGTCAGACTCTTCAGTAAGAATTGTCAATGAAGAAGGAAATACGATACCACCAAACTCACTAGTTGCTCTTACATAATATTCATAAGAAGAGAATTTCATTGCTTTTGTCTGAGACCGTAATCGTATCCGCTTTGGTAAATACTCTAGTGTAGGATCAACCCATATTTCGAACTTCAGGCCTGCTCGATTGCCTTGCATTAAAACTAGCGAGTCCTCGCCACCCTCTATCGGTCGCAACATGTCCTCCGAATTTAATAATGCGACAACACTTTGTTCACTTGTTAAAGGTAGGTAACCAACCAATACCGAGAAATACATATTTGAGAGCTGGCTTAGTCTATCCTTGTCATCAATTCTAAATGAACTAGCGCCAGCCTTGGCCTCACCGGTTTTGGGGTCGATTATGACGCTAAAATAACTTGAAGGAGTATATACCCGCTCCTGTCCTTCAATGTTACCAATACCACGAATATTGAATCGAGCCCGGTAATCACGAAAGGAATTAGTGCCTAGATCAATCGCCACATCTAATTCCTCCCGCTCGCCGACCCTTTGCCCGCTACCGCTCTTAACTAGCGTTTCTGCAATCAGCGCCATGCGGACGGTTGTTAGCCTTGAGTAATACGCAGCTATTCCACGGCTAGGTTTATGCTTACTCGCTCCTTCAGTTTGTACCAAATCACTTGCCAACAGGGGTGGTACTAGCGCAACTGCAACCGTTACAGCAATTGCTGCTGAAATGCCATGCAGATTTCTCCTATTCATACCATTTTAATTCCTCGATAAGCTGCTGGTTTCAGTATCCAAGGTCATGGTGGAGAGGTTAGGGTAACTCAGCCGCACCGGTGTAGGGGGGGCAACCAACGCAGCCCAACCACGATCCCCACAACATTACAATACAACTCCGCAATTACTTTGGTCGAAACCCTCAAGGTTGCCCAAGAATACCTGGAGCGTCTGCTTTGGCAGGCGGGACGTGTGCAAACGATCACTTGTGCTTAGTGGCGCTATTGCGAACAACACACACGCAGTCGAACTGTAAATCAGTCCTCGCTAAACACAACACTGAACAAGGGCGGCCAAATGCAAGAGAAATTGGAAATTGCGGTGAAAAAGGTGCCTATCTAGAAACGAAACAAGCAGCTAGCCATTAGATGGTGGATCACAATCAGAAAGGATATCCATATCGTAAGCCTTCTTGCAATCAGGGTCTTCCGATCTGCAAGACTCAGTATCAGTTGCTTTGGCCTTACGGTCTTTAGGATCAAAGGAATTCCATACGGTGCCTACTATACTGGCTGAACAATCGGCGTTGGTATCTTCACACGGGTAGTCGCTTAGTTCATGTGTATCGCATTCATCGTTATTACTCGCTCCCCGCAGGCTACCAGTTGAATTGTACCTAGGTCCCGATATTTCTACAGATAACCACGAACAACACAATCCCAATAACAAAGCAAGAACGGTCTTCACTCGTATTTCTCCTTCTATTGAAAAGTTATCCACTGTAGCAACCAATCGCGGTCCCCGAACAGTCCCAATGCACGGGGAAAAGAGAAGCTGCCAAGCCCGTCACTGGAGGTACCGGAATCTACTTTACCGGGGGGGGGGGCGATGTCAAGCAGTTGCTGAAAAAAAACGCGTCCTCGCCAGAATCTGTGGGTAGGTTTTCGGCATCGGAGCCGATTTTACTCGGGAATTCCGCAGGATTCGTGCGATTCCAGAGCTTAGGAATTTCACCACCGGAGCTTCGGCACAGGCTACAAGGCCCAAAGGACCACGTTAAACCTGCTGTGTCCGTTCCGCCAAACGCATCTTCGGTCTGGCCGCGAACGTGCCGGTGCCGATGCAGAGAGTCGTCAGAAGTGCGGATAGAATGGATCGAATGGTCATGATGGGATCCTTATCGTTGGTGCAAGGAGATAATTGTATTGCGGTGCAGTTCGTTCGTCTTGCGAGCGGAACGTCTTCTCGGGGTGAGACGGTGATGTTTTTGAAAGCGGACAACTGGTATCGGCACAAGTGGTGGGAACAACCGGCATAAACAGCGGCCTAGCGGTCGCCGCTAAGGGGAAGGAGCCGGAACGTGGTTGGTGGGGGGGCACGTTGGCGGCAGGTTAATTATCGCCGGGGGGGGTGATATCGAGTTTCTCGGGTGATTTGTTGTTGAGGTGGGCGAGCGCGTACTGAGAGGCGATGCCGCTTAGGGCAACGAGCCCGATGACGTTCGGAAATACTTGCAGGCCGTTGCAGATATCGCCCCAGTTCCACACGGCTTCGACCTTGATGATTGCGCCGAAAGGGATGAGCAGGCAGTAGAGCCATCGGAACGGTTTGATGATGCGAGGGCCGAAGAGGTATTCGAAGAACTGTTCGCCGTAGTAGGCCCAGCCGATGAGCACGGTATAGCCGAATAGCAGGATGGAAATGGCGACCATCCAGCCGCCGAGGACGGGGATCGCGGCGTTGAAAGCGGCGGGGATGGCTTCAGGCGCGGTTAAGCCGGGCTGATTCCACTGGCCGGTGAGGAGCACGGCCAAGCCGCTGACGGTGGAAGTGATGAAGGTGATGATGAACACATCCATCATGGCGGCGAGCCCTTGCTGATCGGGTCGTTGGCTTCTTGCGGTGCCGTAAGCGACGGCCGCGGTGCCGTAGCCCGCTTCATTGGCGTACACGCCGCGGGCAATACCGTAACGAATGGCAACCATAATGGCATATCCGAGCGCACCGCCTTCGATGGCCCGGAGCGAAAAGGCCTCGCGGAAGATGAGCGCGAACGTTTCGGGAATTTTCGTAGCGTGAGTTGCCAGGATCGTGATGCCACCGATCAAGTACAGCCCGACCTTAAGCGGGGCGAGCTTTTCCGCCGCGCGCCCGATTGAGTGAATGCCATGCACAATAACGAGGCAGGTAAGAATAGCCAGGACGATACCAATGGAGAAACGTACGACGTCGATGGAAACATTGCCAAGCACGAAAGGCTCGTAATAAACGTTGAGCGTTTTCAACTGGGTAGCGAGGGAAGTAGCCACTGAATTGGGTTGCGTGAGCGGAGTGGTGAACAGCACGGCCGAACCGCCGACGAGTGCAAAGATGGCGGCCAGTGTGTGCGATTTAAGTCCATCGCGCAGGTAGTACATGGGTCCGGAAAGAACTTCGTCGCCGTGGGCAACGCGGTAGTGCATGCCGAGGGAGGCTTCGGCGAATTTGGTGGCCATGGCGAGGAATCCGTAACACCACATCCAGAAGAGGGCGCCTGGCCCACCTTCGATAATTGCGGTGGCAACGCCGACGATGTTGCCGGTGCCAATGGTGGCGGCCAGGGCGGTCATGAAGGCTTGCAACGGCGAAAGCGCCCCGCTGCCGCTGGTTTGGCGGCTGCGGATCGTTTCTCGAACGGCTTCGCGAAAGCGAAAGACCTGGACGAACCTCAGGCGAATCGTAAAGAAGATTCCCGTTGCTACAACGACCAATACCAGAGGCTGGGCGAACAAGTCGGCGGCCATCTTAATCGTGGCTGCAAGTTCTTCCATGCCGGTTGGCTCCTATTCGTTCGCTACAGTTTAATCCAAGTTCACCACAGATTCCAACAACGTCAATTGTTTTGCGTCGGCATCGAGCTGGGCGAGTGCGCCCAGGGGCAGGGCCAGGTTGAAGCGGTCATGGCCTGCCGGGAAGCCCGCGAGGACGGGTACACCGAGCGGCGCGAACACTTCGGTGAGGAGGGCCGCGACATCGCTTGGGTTTTCGGCCTGCTCGTTGGCCGCATACGAGAACCCGCCCAGCAGCACGCCGGCGAGCGATTGCAACTTCCCGGCCAGCCGCAGTTGCGTGAGAAAGCGATCGATGCGGTAAAGTCGTTCGCCGATATCTTCGAGAAAGAGGATTCGGCCAGCGGTTTCTGGCTCGAAGGGCGTACCCAACATGCCGCAAAGGACGGCGAGGTTTCCGCCAATGAGCCGGCCGGTGGTGATGCCCCCGTGGATAGTTTGCAAGTCGAGCCCCTCGACGCAACTAAAGTCGTATGGGTAGCCACCCGATGTTGAAGAGGCCAGCTCGGCTCGCGTGATCCGCCACAGTGCCGCTTCGTTGGCGACGGGCATGAAATCTTGCTTGCCGAAGCCGTCTTGCAAGTTGGGGCCGTGGAGGGTGATCAGACCGGTGCGTTGGCCGATGGCGGTGTGCAGGGCCGTGATATCGCTGAAGCCGTAGAGCAGTTTCCGCGATTGGGCGATCGCGGAATAATCGATGCGATCGAGGATTCGCAGCGTGCCGTAGCCGCCGCGTGCGCACCACACGGCCGAAGTTTCCGGGTCGGCAAACGCCGCGTTGAACTCGGCTGCGCGGGTGGCGTCGTCACCGGCCAAGTAGCCGCGCGAGCGGTAGAGATCGCCGTAGGTTTTGACTTGGAAGCCGCGAAACGCCAGCCGTGCAATTGCGCTTTCGAGCCGATCGCGGTCGACCGGCCCCGCCGGCGCGATCGCGCCGATCGTGTCGCCCACCTTCAGTGCTTTGGGTTTGATGACGTTGGGCATTCGAAGTGTAAACTCTGGCGGATAACGTAGGAGGCTGGCGAGGCTCGGTGGATTAGAAAGATTGTTGCGTAAGTGAGTGGAAGAGAATTGAATCGCATGTCCGCGTTCCGTTTCGCCGAGCCTTCGCGACGCGGCTAAACTGGGGTGTCGTCGCGGCTAAAAATAGGTGAATATGCGGATCAGCCATAGAGTATGTAACCCATGAAAATTGCTGCAGTTACTGCCGCGAGGTCGGTCCACAGGCAGGCGGCCAGTGTGTGGCGAACTTTTTTGATTTGGACGGCGCCGTAGTACACGGTCAGTACGTAGAACGTGGTTTCGGTGCTTCCCATCATGATCGAAGCGGTGAGGCCGAGGAAGCTGTCGGTGCCGTGTTTATCGAAGAGTTCGAGCATGACGGCTCGCGCGCCGCTGCCGGTGAGCGGCTTGGTGAGTGCGAGCGGTAGCAGCTCGAGTGATTCGGAGTACTGCTGTAAACCGAGCGTTGACATGACTCGGGCCAAGCCGTGCATCAGGTCGGCGAGAGCCCCGCTGGCATCGAAAACTTTGATGGCCAGCAACATGGCCACCAAGTACGGGATGATGGAGATGGCGATCGAAAAACCTTCTTTAGCACCGGTGACGAACGACTCGTACATGGGGACGCGATTTACGGCCGCAGTGACGAGGATGAGTAGGATCGCGGCCGGGATCATCCACTGGCCAAAGGTTTCCAAGATGACGAGGAAATCACGCATCGGCCGATCCTCCGGCGGTGTTTGGCTCGCTGGTGGGAGTGGGGTCGTGGGAGACGCGGTACTTGGTTCGGCCGGCAAGCCACTTCGCAACCAGGATGGCGACAATCGTGCTGAAGGTGGTGACAAGGAGGATACCGCCCAGCGGGCGAGCGGGATCGGTGCTGCCCTTGATCACCCGATAGCCGATTAGCGTAAACGGGATCAACGTGACGCTGCTGTTGTTGATGGCCAAAAACATGGCCATGCTGTTCATGGCGGTATCCTTTACGGGATTGAGCTTTTGCAGTTCATTCATGGCCTTGAGGCCGAGCGGCGTTGCGGCGTTATCGAGCCCCAGCATGTTTGCGGAGAGGTTCATCAGGATAGCGCCCTGTGCGGGGTGGCCATCGGGCACTTCGGGGAAAAGCCAGCGTAAGGCGGGTCGAAGCGCGCGAGCAAACGCCTCGAGCAGGCCGGCATCCTTGGCGATATTGAGCAGCCCGAGCCAAACCGCCATGATGCCCACCAGGCCGATGCAGATTTCGACCGATGCCTTGGCGGCATCGACGATGGCCGTATTCAGTTTCTTCCCGACTCCGACCAAGCCGGGGTCCGGGGCAACTTCGGCAGAAGGCGACTTGTCATTCGTGCTGGTTGGGTTGGCAGGTTGCTGAGCGCCACCTGCCACTGGAGGGTTCAGCCAGCGGTTCGTCGAGTGGTAGGCGGCCTTTCCGAACCCATACAGCAGCCCGATGCACAACAACCCGAACCAGATTTTGTTGAGCATACGGAAGGCTCCGTTCTAGGTTTTGCTGGTTGGGGCCGAGCTAGTTCAATCGCGCTAAGCTATCTTCACCACAACGACACGCAGCAGGCTCAAAACGGCCCATCGATGAGCTGTACGCCGGTGCCGGGCACGTTGGGGTAGATGCACTTGCCCCGTTCGAGACGGACGCCCGTGGCAATATCTTTGGCCAGCAGCACGGCACCGTCCATGTCGACGTAATCCAACAGCGGCAACAGTTGGGCGATGGCCGAAATGCCGACGGACGATTCCGACATGCACCCGCACATGACCTTCAGGCCGAACCGCCGGGCGTTGAGTGCCATCCTTCTGCCGGCGGCCAGGCCGCCGCACTTCATCAGCTTGATGTTGATGCCGTGAAACGAGCCTCGACACTTTTCCACATCCTCTTCCACGATGCAGCTTTCGTCGGCAATAAGCGGAAGGACCGAACCTGCAAATGCCCGGCGGGCGCCTTCGACATCCTCGGCCGGCAGCGGTTGTTCGATGAACTCGACCCCTAACTCTTTGAGCACAGGCGCGTACTCGATCGTTTGCTCGGCGGACCAGCCGCAATTGGCATCGACGCGGAACGTGGCCGTGGTGTGCTTGCGCAGCTCGCGGACGATTTCCAGGTCGTTCGTGGTGCCCAGTTTAATTTTGTAGACGGGCCAGCCGGGCATCTCCTGCATTTTGGCGACCATTTTCTCGATCGTATCGATGCCCAGCGTGTAATCGGAGTCGGGGATGTTGTCGATCGAAAGCCCCCACAGTTGGTAGACCGGCTCGCCGCGAAGCTTCCCCCACAGGTCGTGCAAAGCCACATCGATCGCGTTGAGCGCGAAGCAGGCGTACTTCGTGTGGGGCAACTGGGCAGCGATCTTGGCAACGAGCGACTCGGGATCATCGAGTGTGGCACTTTCGACGACCGAGCGCACCGACTCGATGGCCGAGGTCATGTTCTCGTAGGTGGCACCGTAGTAGGAGTTCGTCGTCGATTCGCCGTAGCCGAATTGTCCGCCCGATCCCACCTGAACGATGAGCGTATCTTGCACGGTGGTTGAACCGCGCGAAATCGTAAATACATGCTTGAGCGGCAACTCGAACTGTTTGTAAGCGAGCTTCATGTTTGTTTTTGATGCATTTAGCCCCTGGTCAATGACCGGGGGGAACTGGCCGGGAAAAAACCAAGTGCAAAGTAAGCGCGTGCGAATGAATGAGGTCAGCCAGCCTTCGCCGCCAAGTGGGGGAAGAGCTTGGCGCGGTAGGCCAAGATGGCGTCGATCAGTTCGTCGGAGCCGTGGCGGATGACATCGCAGACGGGCAGGCCCAACTCGTCTCGCACCTTCTTGCGTTCGATTTCAGTCTCCTCGGCCGAAAGAGCGCGGCTATTCATCGCCACGCCGATGACCTTCGAGGGGATTGCCAGCGAGGCCATCATCTCATTGACTTCGATCATTTTCTTGAGCGGCGTAAGGGGGATGTAATCCATGCCATGCACGTTCTTGCGGCCCGCTTCGTACACCATGATCATGGCCTGCGGCACGCAGCCGTGAAGCAGGCCGAGCGTGACGGCCGAGTATCGCGGATGCGAAAGCGAGCCTTGGCCTTCAATCAGCAGGAAGTCGTGATGCTGATTGGCAAGGATTTGTTTTTCGATCGCACCGTTGACGAAGTCGCTCACGACGCAATCGACCGGGCAGCCATCGCCTTCGATCATGATGCCTGTTTGGCCGGTGGCGATGAATTTGGCATCGTGGCCGCGTTTTTTGAGTGCGAGCGTGAGTTCGACCGAGGTGAGCATCTTGCCGACCGAGCAATCTTGGCCGACGGTGTGAATCCGCAGGCAATCTTCGCGGAGGTTGAGGCGATTCGAGACATCGCGTTCGTTGTTCTTGCGAACGTCGTGGATTTCGACGCCCTTCTTGGCGGCGGCAGCCGCGATTTCGGGATCGGCCGCGAGGAAGTCGTGGAGGCCCGAGACAAGGTTCATGCCGCGGTCGATCGCTTCGAGTAGAATCTTGCGCCAAGCCGCTGGCAATTTGCCGCCGCTTGGTGCGATGCCGATGAGCAGCGTGTTCGCGCCGGGGGCCTCGGCGAGATTGGCCACCACGGGGATCGTCCCGCCGACGCCGAGCAGTTCTCCGGCTGTTTTACCCGGCTGCGTGGTATCGAGAAGCGCGACGACTTCTTCAGTCTTGTAGCGAATGACGCAAGAGGCCGTCTTCGCGCCGTGGGGAGTGGTTCTGCCATCCGTCAAGATTACGATGCGCCGAGCAGTCATGAAGGCTCCGAAGTCGTTTGCCGAACGAGTGTAAGTGGGACTGGCTGGGAATTGAAAGCGAACTCAATTCCCAGACACTCGCGGTCCAATTGAAAAAATGCGAACCCACATTCTAACGGCGCGAGGTGGACTTTATCAACTTACCGATTTGCGGTGCCTCCACTTAGCAGGCCTGCCACGGCCCTTTGCGAACAGGGCACATCGCTGTACGAACAGACGGTAGTCGCCGCGCTGGCAAAATTGCGCAAGGCGTAGGGAACACCCAACGAAACTAGCACGGTCTCGGGCCTTTGCCGCAGTACCGTCTCCACAAATGCCTGTTGTTCGATTCTCAATCCAAAGGCGTGCCATGCAGCCGGCCGAACGATCATCGCCACCACGACCTGCTCTGCCCGACAGGCTACCTGCAGGGCGGTTGCGTAGTCGGCACTATTCGATTTCGGACCCAACTGAACGTAATCCACATACCGGAACTGCTCGCGCAGTGCCGCCGCCAACGGTTGTTCCGGCGGGTCGATCGCAGTTTCAAACGGCTTCAGCAAAATTGCCGCCAGCGACCGCGATCGATTGAAGGGCAGGGCAGCAGGGCGGGAAGTGTGTATTTCCAAGGCATCGTGGGCGATGCGGTCGGCCAACGACTGTGAATCGGCCGACGTGATGGCGGGGGAGGCCCCGCCGCCTTCGTTTCCAACTGTGGCAAACGTGTTGCTAAGTATTCGCTGCTTGAGTACCCACACACGCGCGAACGCTTCCTCGACTCGCTCCGCGGCAAGTTCGCCACGGGCGACACACTGGCACAAGAAATCGACGACCTGTGCGGGTTCATGGAGGTCGAGCAGCAGATCGACTCCGGCCGAGAGGGTGGCGAGGGCCATCTCGGGTTCGTTCGCAAAGCGGTCGCGGACGCCGGCCATCAGCAGGCTATCGGAGCAGATGATGCCGCGGAATCCCATCTCATGGCGCAAAAGCGTTTGCAGGATCGTGGGAGAAAGCGTGGCAGGCAGGCCGCTCGGGTCGAGTGCGGGGTAACTCACGTGGGCTGTCATCACGAGGCTGCACCCTGCATCGATGGCCGATTGGAACGGCACCAACTCGCACGAACGGAGTTCGGCGGCCGAACGCTCGACGGTTGGCAGCGAGTCGTGCGAATCTTGGTGGGTATCGCCATGGCCGGGGAAGTGCTTCGCCGTGGTGCCCAGCCCTGCTTGTTCGGCAGCCGTGACGAACGCGCGCGTCAGGGAGGCCGCCCGGTCGGGCGATTCGCTGAACGCGCGTGTGGCGATGATCGGGTTCTGCGGATTCGTGTTGACATCGGCCACCGGACCGAACGTAATGTGAATGCCCGCCTGGCGGGCTTCAGCGGCCAGCGTGTGGCCAAAATCGGCTACCGCCGACTCGGCCTTAGCGCCCAGCCGGTCGAACGCCATCGCATGGGGGAAGAGCGTGAAGCCCTTCACCTGCTGGCCAACGCCTCGCTCGATATCGGAAGCAACCAAGAGCGGAATCCTCGAACGAGACTGGAGCCGATCGAGCGCACCCCGGCACCCCTGTCCGCCGTTGAACAGCAGCAACCCGCCAATCGGGCAGTCATTAAGTAACCGTGCGACGCGCTCCTCATCCTGCTCCACCACCCGCACCGGCGGCAAGTTCGAGCCGATGCGCACAAAGATGAGTTGAGCAAGCTTCTCGCGGAGTGAGAGGCTGATGACGGGTGGGAGGACGAACGAACTCACGTTGCAGTATCCTCGCGTCGGCCAAAGTTGGGGTCAAGCTGGAGGTACACAACCCAAGTAACCACGAAACTCGGGATCGTTGCAAGGAGTATCCAAATGAAAAACTTGGTGTACCCCAAGTATTCGAGAGGGTAGCCGGCAAAGCTGCCGGGTACGATAAGGCCCAGGGTCATGAAGCCGGTGCACATGGCGTAGAAGGAAGTTTGGTGTTTTCCGCGGGCCAAGTTGAGCATGTAAAGCATGTAGCCGGTGAAGCCCACGCCGTAGCCGAATTTTTCGATCACGACTGCCAAGCCGACCCAACCGAGATTTTCGGGCTGCCAGTAGGCCAAAGCCAAAAATGCGACATTGGTGAGGTTCATCATGGCCGCCATCGGCAGAAGCCAAAATCGCAGTCCGTGGCGGGCAGCTAAGAAACTTCCTACCACACCACCCGCCAGCAATGCGGCAACACCAAGTGTACCGTTAATAAACCCGACTTGATCTTCCAAGAGTCCCATTCCGCCAAGTTCTCGACGATCGAGCAAGAACTTGCCGATGAACTTTACGACTTGGGCCTCGGCAAATCGGAAGAGCAACAGAAAGGGCAGGGCAGTCGCAAGTGGAACCTCGGTAAAGAAGTGCTGAAAAATGTTGGCGACTTGTTGGCCAAGTTGGGCAACGGAAAACGCCACGTCATGAGCTTTGTCTGCGGCATGGGGAAGCACTATGGCATGGTAGCTTGCCAACAGAAGAAATGTGACAGCAGCGGCTAAATGGGAGGAGGCCCAGGCCACTGCTGGCTCATACCCTTGGCGTATTAGCAGACCTGCCACCATCACTAAGAGTCCTTCGCCGTAGATCAGGCCGCCACGAAACGCCACACTCCGAATGCCCGTGAACCAAGTTTGATCGTGGGTTGAGAGCACTTTCATGTAGAAGCCATCGGCGGCAATGTCGTGAGTGGCGGACGCAAATGCGAGGATGGTGTAACCCACGATGGTCCACCACAGAAAATGCTCGCTCATGTAACCCAGTCCGACGATCGCAAATGCAATGCTTGCGAAGAACTCAGTGCTCCAAACCCAGCGACGCTCGGTGCTCAGTAGTTCAACGAGCGGACTCCAAAGCGGCTTAAGCATCCAGGGCAATCCAAGCCAACTGGTGAGCCCAATCACGCGAGCAGAAACGCCCAGCCGAGTGTAGGCATAAGTTGATACGGTCACGACCAATACGTTCGGCAGCGCCTGGGTGAAATACAAACTCGGCACCCACCACCACGGGCTGCGGGGTTGTAGGGCGGAGGCATCGACTGGCGCTTCGGGGCTCGTGTCCGCTGGCATGGATCATGGCCCCCGGGGAAGCGTTACATTGGTTGCGGGGCCTTCGCGACCCAGCCGCGTCACCGCTGAGACGACGACCGAAATCGGCAGCGTACCATCGCCCATCTTGCAGTGGTACTCCTCCGTTTCGCCAGGCAGGATCGTGGTTTTCCAGCCGTTGGCGTGTTGGGTCCGCACGACCCACTGCCACGGGGATTGGTCTGTGGCGAGTTTCATCCGCAACTGGATTCCGTCAGGGGTGCCCGTTGCGTTGACGGCTGGTTTCTGCGGAGTGTCCTTCCCCAGCCAAGGCGACTCGGGCACAAGGGCCGGCTCGGCATACGGCCCGGCCTTTAGCTTCCCGTTGATGCCGCCGAAGTCGTGCGTGAACGCCTTCATGCTAAAGTGAACATTGCCCGTGGCGCCCGGCGTGGTGCGTGTCACTTCCACCTGGCGGAGGATTTC
>JADZFK010000195.1 GCA_020849945.1 Pirellulales bacterium
CCCCCCAGAATTCACTGGAGGGGGCGTAAACGCAGGCCCCGCAGTTGTTTGGCAAGCCACAGCCTGAAGGGTTCCAGAAAAGGGGCCGGGCCAGGGTGACGATTTCGCGGTTTCCCGGCAATAAAGATTGGCATCTTGCGGGGTGAGGGTTGCTCTAATACCTTAAAAGGTTCTCACAGTCTGCCCAATTTGACGCCCGAGCTTTTGGTCTTGGCCCCCGAAGTATTTCATGAGTGATCTCGCAGCACGAGTGGCTGGCTTAACGCCGGCTCAACGAAAGTTGCTCGAGCAGCGGCTCAAGAGCGCGTCGAGCCAGCCGGGCCAGTCGGCCCCATCGGTTGCGGATGGCGCGGTAGCCGTCATTGGCATGGCATGCCGATTTCCCGGCGCGCCTAATTTGGAATCATACTGGCGATTGATTACCGAGTGCCGCAGTGCTGCGAGCGTGGTTCCCCACGACCGCTGGGATGCCGACGCCTTTTTCGATGCGACGGGCGAAACGCCGGGCAAGATGTCGGTGCGTTGGGCCGCTTTCATCGATCAGCCCGACCAGTTCGACCCCCAGTTTTTTGGTATCTCGCCGCGCGAAGCCGTGCGAATGGACCCCCAACAACGGCTGTTGTTGGAAGTGGCGTGGGAAGCGATGGAGAATGCGGGCCGCCCGGCCGAGGAACTGGCCGGCACACGCACCGGCGTATTCGTCGGCATCGGCGGCAACGATTACTCGAAAGTGTGCATCGGGCAGCATGACTATTTTCAGCGAATCGATGCCCACATGGGCACCGGCAACGCGCTTTCCATTGCTGCCAACCGTGTCTCCTATATTTACGATCTCCACGGGCCGAGCGCGGCTGTCGATACGGCCTGCAGTAGCGGATCGCTCGCCATCCACTTTGCCGTGGAAAGCCTGCGGCGCGGGGAATCGGATTACGCCCTGGCCGGCGGCGTGAATCTCATTCTCACGCCAGAAACGACGATCGCCTTCTCGAAGGCCCGCATGCTCTCGTCCGATGGCGTGTGCCGACCGTTCGACGCCCGCGCGAACGGCTACGTCCGCGGCGAAGGTTGCGGCCTCGTTCTCCTCAAGCGGCTTGAAGACGCCCAACGCGATGGCGACAACATCCTCGGCATCCTGCGGGCTACCAGCGTGAACCAGGATGGGCGCACCTCGGGCATCAGCGCCCCGAACAGCCAATCGCAAATGGCCTGCATCCGCGCGGCACTCGCCCAAGCCGGCATTTCGCCCAATGATATGGATTACATCGAAGCCCACGGCACCGGTACGCCTCTGGGCGATCCGATCGAAATGATGGCCCTTGGCCAGGTCTTTGCCGCGAACGATTCCGCAATCGACCGCCCTTGCTATGTAACCAGTGTGAAGGCCAACGTCGGCCACATGGAAACCGTCTCGGGCGTCGCGGGGCTGATCAAAACACTCCTTCTCTTGCAGCACGATCAAATCGTTCCGCAAACCCACTTCGAATCCCTCAACCCGCACATCCAACTGGAAGGCACGAGGCTCGTCATTCCGACCGAGCCGACGGCGTGGCCGCGCACAGGCCGGCGGCGGATCGCGGGCATCAGTTCGTTTGGCTTCGGCGGCACGAACACGCACCTGATTGTCGAGTGCTCGGCGGGGCTGAATCGTTCACCGCAAGCCGCGGCGCCCGATCGCCCGCTGCACGTCCTCAAGCTCTCGGCGAAGGCCGAGCCGGGGCTTCGACAGCAGGCCGCCCAATTGGCCGATCTCTTGGAACGCGACCCAGGCGCCAACGTTGCCGATGTTTGCTGGAGTGCGAACACGGCCTGGTCGGAGTTCAGCCATCGGGCGGCCATCACCGCAAACGATTCGCGGCAACTCGCGCAGCGTCTCCACGCACTTGCCAGTTCTCCACTCGCCCAGGGATGCACCGCCGCTGGCGTGAAGTGCAATACGGTTCGCGCCATCGGCCGGCCGAAAGTCGCGTTTCTCTTCACTGGGCAGGGGGCCCAGTACGTCGGCATGGGGCGCAAGCTGTTTGAAACTCAGCCCGTTTTTCGCCAGGCGCTCGAAAAGTGCGATGCCGTGCTGCGAGAATCTTGGAACGGGCAGTCGTTGCTGGAAATCATGGTCCCGGCAGTTGGCCCCCAAGGCACGCCACCTTCGAACGATGCCGAGCGAATCCACCAGACCAAGTACACGCAACCCGCGCTCTTTGCACTGGAATACGCGCTTGCCGAGTTGTGGGCCTCGTGGGGCGTGAAGCCCGACATCGTGCTCGGCCACAGCGTGGGCGAGTACGCGGCGGCGTGCGTGGCCGGCGCCATGAGCCTCGAAGACGGCCTCACTCTCATCGCCGAACGGGCACGCCTGATGCAAGGCGTCAAACAGGCGGGCAAGATGGCTGTCGTCTTCGCTTCGCCCGAGCGTGTTGCCCAACACATCGCGCAACAACGCGCGGGCCAGGTTGTCATCGCCGTGCTGAATGGCCCCGAAAATGTCGTCGTCTCTGGCGATGCGGCCGCCGTGGATGCGCTGGCCGCCCAACTGGAAGCGGACGGAATCCAAGTGAAGCCCCTGAACGTATCGCACGCGTTCCATTCTCCGCTGATGGACGAAATGCTCGATGAGTTCGAGCGAACGGCAGAACGCATCGAGTTTCACGCGCCTTGTGTGCCGATCGCCGCAAATCTTACCGGGCAACTGATGACGGAAGCACCCACGGCTCGTTATTGGCGCGATCACCTGCGAAACGCCGTTCAGTTTGCCGAAGGAATGCGGCGAATTGCCGAGGCGGAACCGACGATCATCCTCGAAATAGGCCCCTCGGCCAGCCTGCTCGGCATGGGGCGCCGTTGCGAACCGAAGCTTGAAGCCGCTTGGCTCCCTTCACTGCGCGAAGGCCAAGACGATTGGTCAGTCCTCGCGGCGAGCGCGGCCGACTACTACATTCGCGGAGGCCGAATCGATTGGCGCGGTTGGGATCGCCCCTGGCCACGGCACCGGCTCCTCTTGCCGAACTATCCCTTCCAGCGCTCGCGGCATTGGTTCGATTACGACCCTGCCAAACGGCTCACCCCCGGCGGCGAGGAAAGCTACACCGCAACAACCGGCACGAGCGGGCTACCCGCTCACCCACTGCTCGGCCGCGCCCTCTCCACCGTGTGGGCTAATCAACTCTTTGAATCGCGGCTCAGCTTGCGATCGCCACCTTACCTCGCCGATCATCAGGTCCAGGGGTCCGTGGTTGTCCCAGCGGCGGCCTATATCGAACAAGCCTTGGCGGCGGCCGAAAATACCTTTGGCCCCGGCAAACACGGACTTGCGAATCTTACCATTCAACAGGCCTTGTTCCTGACCGATGGCTCGCGGCGACGTGTGCAAACCTCGGTGGCGCCCGAGTCGGGCGGGGAAGCCGCGTTCGATGTCTCAAGCCGCGGCGATGAGGAAGCGAACACCCAAACCGGCTGGAACCTGCATGCGGCTGGCACACTCATCCACGAAACGGCCAACGCATCGCCCGTCGCAACGAAGATCGATTTAGCTGCCGCCCGCGGGCGAACTATCCTGACTCTTTCGCGCGAAGAGTTCTACGGCACCATGGCCGATCGCGGATTGGCCTACGGCCCTGCCTTCCAAATGCTGGGTGAGCTTCTCCGCGGCACCGAGGATGGCATCGCCCGTGTCGAGTTGCCCGAATCGGTTCGGCGCGAAGCCGCGGCGTATCACTTCCACCCCGTACTGGGCGATGCGCTGCTGCAAGCGATGTCCATCGCGGTACCGCTTGAAGAAGATGGTTCCTTCAGCCCGTTCACGTACATGCCGGTGGGCGTACGCCGCGTGCGCGTGATCAGGAAGGTCGAAGACTTCAATCAATCGCTGTTTGTCTACAGTCGCCGCACCAGCGGCGATTCGCGCCCCAGCCCCGAGCGTGTCGAGGCCGATCTATTTCTGGTAAGCGAGGCCGGCGAAGTGCTGGCCGTCTTCGAGGGCACCCAAGTGCAGCGTTTGGGGCGCGGTGGCGGCACGCTCGCTGCAAAGGATACCTCGAGTTGGCTGTACGAAACAGCGTGGCGCGAAAACGCGCTACCCCAAAATGCTCGATTAGAAGCCGCCACAACAAGTGCGAAACGCACGCCAGGCACGTGGGTCATCCTCGCCGATTCACTCGGAGTGGGGGCATCCCTGGCCGATCGGTTGGCCGCCCAGGGAAGCAACTGCGTGTTGGTCGAACCTGCCTCAGTGTATCGCTCGAATCTTGCCGATTCGTCGAACGGCCATCCCCAGCACCACAAGAAGGTGAAGCTCGATCCGCTCGAGGAACACCACTATCGACAGTTGTTTGAAGAAGTGTGCGCGGATGCCAAGAGCACGTGTGTGGGGGTTGTGCATCTGTGGTCGCTAGATTCGTTTCAAGGTGGCGACAACACAAAGAACTTCACCGAACCCTCCCAACAAGGAAGGGGAAATCGTTCGGTGTGCGATAGCGCCCTGCAGTTGCTGCGTGCCTTGTCGCGGTTTTCGTTCCCGGCCAAACCACCCGGGTTGTGGCTTGTCACGGCAGGTGCGCAGCCAGTTGCAATTACGCCGGATGATCGAGCCACGCCCATCGCGCTCGAACAATCACCGCTCATCGGTTTCGGCCGCGTGGCGGCGCTCGAACTCACCGATTTCCATCCCCGCCTCGTGGATTTGGATGCCACATCAACCGCCGCCGAGCTTGGCGATTCGGCGGCCTTGCTCGAGCGAGAGCTGCTCGATGCCGAGGCGGAGGGCGAAGTGGCTTATCGCCAGGGCCGGCGATTCGTCGCTCGCCTGGCCCGAGTCGAATCCGTCCAATCGTTAGGCTCCGGCAGCCCGCGCGCGAAGGAATCGAAGCTCTCTACGCCGCGCGGGCCGTTTCAACTGCGGATCACGCAGGCTGGGTCGTTCGATGCGCTCAAGTTCATGCCGGTCGATCGCGAGCCGCCCGGCCCAGGACAAGTCGAACTCGAAGTCCGAGCCACCGGCCTCAACTTCAGCGATGTTCTGAAAGCACTCGGCTTGTATCCCGGCATCAAGGATACCATCGTCCCGCTCGGCATCGAGGCCTCGGGCATCGTGACAGCCGTCGGCGAAGCCGTCTCGCGGTTTCGCGTTGGCGACGAAGTGCTCGGCGTCGTGCCCTATGCGTTCGCTTCGCATGCCCGCACGGCCGACTACGCGCTCGTTCACAAACCACGCTCGATGGATCACGACGCCGCCACGACGATCCCGATTACCTTCCTCACGGCGTATTATGGCTTGGTTCGGTTGGCCCAAATGCAGCCGGGCGAACGTGTGCTGATCCATGCCGGCGCGGGCGGCGTGGGACTGGCGGCCATTCAAATTGCTCAGCAGCTTGGGGCCGAGGTTTTCGCCACCGCGGGAAGCGAAACCAAACGCGATTTTCTCCGTTCGCTCGGTGTTCGCCACGTGTACAGCAGCCGAACCACCGCGTTTGCCGAGGAGATTCTCGCCGACACGAACCGCGAAGGCGTCGATATCGTTCTCAACTCGCTGCCCGGCGAGGCGATTACTAAGAGCCTCTCGATCCTGCGTGCCTACGGGCGGTTCCTGGAAATCGGCAAGACGGATATCTACCAGAATCGCATGATCGGCCTCTTGCCGTTTCAAGACAATCTTTCCTACTTCGCCATCGACCTCGATCGCATGTTGCGGCAAAGGCCCGATTACATCCGCGAACTGTTCGCCGAAGTCATGCGGCACTTCGATTCCGGGCACTACGAGCCACTCATGTTCACACGGTTCGAGGCCGAGAACACGATCGACGCGTTCCGCTACATGTCGCAGCGGAAGAATATCGGCAAGGTGGTTGTGGCGTTCGATTCGCAAGCGGCGAAAAACGACCAGCCTGAAGAGCCTTCCGCCGAGGCCGGCGCCCCCACCGTTCGGCGCGAAGGCACTTACCTGATCACGGGAGGCCTCGGCGCGCTTGGCCTGCAAGTTGCCGATTGGTTGGCCGATCAAAACGCCGGCACGATTGCCCTGCTTGCCCGCCGCGAACCCTCGGCCGAAGCCGCCGCGGCTATCGAACTTATTCGCAAGAAGGGTTCGCGAGTCGAAGTGCTCCGTGGCGACGTCACCCATGCCGAGTCTCTCGCGACCGCGCTCGCGCACTTGCCCGCCGATTGCCCCCCACTACGCGGCGTCTTTCATGCGGCTGGCGTTTTGGCCGATGGCATCCTCACCGAAATGACGCTCGACCAGCTCGATCGCGCGATGGCTCCCAAGGTTCGGGGTGGCTGGAACTTGCACATGGCCACACGCAAGCAGCCGCTCGATTTCTTCGTGCTGTTTTCCTCGGTGGCCAGTGTGCTTGGCTCGCCCGGCCAGGCGAATTACGCGGCCGGCAACGCATTTCTCGATGCGCTCGCGCACGCACGACGCCGGGCAGGCCTGCCGGCCACCGCCATCAACTGGGGCCCCTGGGCCGGCTCTGGCATGGCGGCCGAAGCGGGCCGCGAGGAATCCGTCAAGTCGCGCGGCATGGAACTCATCGAACCGAACGACGGCCTCGAACTGTTGGGCTCGCTCATGCGAGCCGCTTCGCCGCAAGTTGCCGTCATGAACGCCCATTGGCCCGAAATGCTGAAACTTCTCGGCACACGTCGCCCGCCGCTACTGGCCGAGATCGCGGCAAGCGTTCAGGTTGCGGGCGGCGAATCGGCCGCCAGCCGCGTCGATCTCGCCTTTCGGCAACAACTCATCGCCGCCGAGGCCACGGCACGCCAAGGGCTCGTGCAGGAATACATTCGTCAGGAACTTTCGCGCATCATGGGTGTCGAGCCAGAATCGCTTGAAACGAACCAACCGCTTAGTTCGTTCGGATTGGATTCACTACTGGCACTCGAGCTGAAAAACAATTTGGAAGGTCGGCTGGATTTCACACTGCCGATGGCGAAGCTCATGGAAGGCCCGAGCATCGCCTCGTTGGCGGCCGAGGCGGTGCGTCTCATCCTGGGCGACTCGGACGATTCGGGCTCCGCATCTGCGGCCTCCGAACGCCAACACGAGGCGGAGTGGACGCCGCTCATCCCCTTGCGCGATACCGGTTCGCGTCCGCCGTTGATCTTGCTTCCCGCCTTAGGCGGTGACTATCGCTATTACTTCGATCTTGTTCAGCAGCTAGGAAGCGACCAGCCGGTTTACATTTTTCGGCCTCGCGGGCTCGATCAAGACCTGCCGCCCCATCTCACGATTGACGAGATGACGGCCGATTACCTGAAGGCGCTAGCCGATTTACAACCTCACGGCCCTTACTTCCTGGCGGGGTGGTCGACCGGCGGTGCGTTCGCGTTCGCTTTCGCCGAGGCAATCGAGCGTTCGGGTGAGGAAGTTGCGCTGCTGACGCTATTCGACTCTCCCCTGCCTTCGATCTGCGACGATGTGGATGTCGAGGACGACGCCAAGTTCTTCTGCGATCTGGTGAACTTTGCCAACTACTCTTCGGAAACCGACGCCCGCATCGACTTCGCGAAGCTTGCGAGTTTGCCGCCAGATGAGCAATTTTCCGCGGCCGTGGCCGAAGCACGCAGCATCGGCATTTTGCCGCCCGATACGCCAGAGTCTTACATTCGCAAGCTCGTGGATGTCGGGGAAGCGAATGTGCGAGTCCTTCGGACGTACGTTCCCCAACCCATCTCGGCGCCCACGCTCTTCTTTTTCCCCGAATCGCGCGACGCCTTGATCGAGATTTCCGGCCGCACGCCTCCCCCCGATCCCGATTTGGGCTGGTCTCGTTTGGCGGGCCAACCGGTCGATCTGCGACAACTCCCGGGGGATCACTTCAGCATGATGGCTGGCGACTCTGCCAGGCAGATCGCCACCGAGATGGCCGCGTTCTTATCCGATCCGTCCGTGGCCTCGAACCGCTCGTCGGCGGTCGCCTCGGATCGGTAG
>JADZFK010000196.1 GCA_020849945.1 Pirellulales bacterium
CAAAAGGCTTCCTGGTGCGCCGATGAAATCGATGCGGTAGGTAATGTCGAAGAAGCTATCGACATTCCAGTTGGATCCTGGCGGGCCGAGGCGTGTCAGCGTGGTATGGCCGGGGCTGGGCAGGCCGAAGCCGAAGCCGGAACCGGCCGTGATCCGTAGCAAGTCGAAATCGGGGTCGCCTGTGATTTGACCGTTCAACCCGTACATCACGGTAGCGAAAGATTGCGGACTGTTATGGGGTACGCGCGACGCCGAGTGAGATTCTACGAATGTCAATGGTAAGACGATGTTGCGGTTGAAACCGGCGAGCGTGCCATGACCAATCATAGGCATATCTAGCTGCGCCTCATAATTCTGTATTTCGCCTCCCAGGCTGCCGCCAGGCGCGTGTGCAATGCTGGTGAATGTATGCAAGTTCGAATCCATTTGGATATTCGTGCCGGCCGGCAGGCCATCGATGATGAACAGGTCGTTCACCCCCAATACATCGGGCGTCGTGTACACGCAGGCGACGGGTGGCAGGCTTGCCGTACCGCCGGCTTCGGGCACCACACACGGCGAAGCGTTGACGAACGGGCTACCAACAACCGCAGCCAACGCAATAGTCAAACACACAGAAATGCAACGAGGTACACGGTAAGAAATGGATTGATTCATGGGGATTCTCCGAAGGTTGAGTGTTGAGAAGCGAAACTGTTGAGCCAAATGAAGCTCCATCGCGCTTCCCAAAAAAACGATGGACAGGATAGCAAGTCTTGCAAGATTGACCAGATCAGTCCAAACAGGAACCAATGTCACGATTCCTGCTCAGGTACTCATGGATTTGCCGATACTACTCCTCTGTTCAGGCCTTCCGTGGTACCCCCTGCAACAGATGGCTGAGCAGTTACGAGAAAAGAAACTGAAAATTAGGTTTCTTGACCAATTAGCGGCTTCCTGCCCGCCGGGGTTCGTGGCGGCTAAGCGGGGCCGGTTGGTCGGGCCAACCAGCCCCGCATCGAAAAGCCTGCTCTTACCACGATCGCGTCTTACGACCTGCGGCTTCGCCCGAGGCACAACGCGAGGCTCACCAGCAACGCAAGCGATGCGGTGGCCGGTTCCGGAATCTGCGTTGTGTACAGTTCGAAGGCAAGGTCCTTGGAGTACTGCGAAATGCCTCCGAAGCCCGGGATGACGCCCGTGCCCGGGCCATCCAGATAATCCTTGTAGTACTCGTCGTTGAACGTCGGCAAGTGTTGCAGGACCGAGCCGACTTGCTGGACCCCGGCGGTGTTGATGAACGTGTTCACATCCAAACGGCCGGAGACCGCGTCGTCCTGAAAATGCCAGATCGGAAACAATGCGGCAATCCCTTGGTCATGTTCGCCCGGTACCGGTACGTTTGAAACGAACGGTGACGTGTTCTGCTGGGTATAGTCGCGATTGTGCCAGCCCCATTCCGGCGCTGGTGTCCCTTGCACCGAGTCGACCAGGGCCACGATTTTTAGCCAATGCACCGTATTGGCTTGCTGAGGGAACGGGATTGCAAGCTCGGCGTTGTATTCATATAGGGCTTCGCCCAGCGGTGCTCCACCGGGGCTTTTAAACTTCTCGGTGAAGGTGCCGGAGTTTGGCGCCAACGCTCCCAACGTTACGATTTGGCTGTGAATGGGACCATTCGGATTGGGATAGCTGAAGCCAAGGTTGTTTGGCGTCGGCACATCGCTTTCAAACGCGATCAAGAACTTGTTGATGTGGCCGAGCTGATCGGATCCGTTCAAGTAAGAGCCCCACCACTTGACATGCACGACCGGTGTCGAGAGTGTGTCGGAAAAATCGTCGGCCATAAAGGTGCCGGTGTACACGGCCGGTTGCGCACCGATCGGGGCGTAGGCCGTGCTCGATTCATCGTGCCCGAAGTAGGTCGTTCCCAAGAGCTGGGTCTGATCCATCGGCTGCTGCGAAAACTTGAGCAAGTCGCGCCCGGGAAGCGGGTCGGCCAGCGCCGACGAAGAAAGCATCGCGGCCAACGCGGCCGCTGCCATACCCAACCATGCGGTTGTCGTGCGTGCGTTCATGAGTCATCTCCAATTAAGGGTGAAATAGGTAAACGGTGTGAAAGTGATAACTAGAAATCGGAAGAACAATAAAAGGACCAAAGGCGATTTGAAATCCAGTAGCGAAGAACGATCATTAAGCGGCCCCCGGGGTGCGCCGTCGTCGAACAACTCGGCCGAAGTGAACAAGCCATCTATGAGAACTAAACTCCAGTTGATGCGCAAACTCGGTTGGAATGGAGAGAGATCGCAACGAAAGCCCGGCCTGTCCAGGCTTCGCACGCTATCTGGCCAAGCACCATTCCTTGCCGCGGCCCCGACGATTGACGCCGTGGAACGCACGTGCCTTCTGACGATACGCGGCCGTCCCGCGGCTACGCATCTTGGCCCGCGATCGCGCGGCATGCGAACGAACCGGGAAGCTACCCCGATCGCGATAGCTGAAGCGTTCGAATTGGTCGGCATCGAATTCGTTGCCGAACTGATCGTCGTAACGTGGTGAACTGTTGGCGGTGGCAATCATGAGCGGACTCCTTATCATGCGGATCAAGTGAAATCGAATCGTGAATCGTGCAACAATAAACTCCAACAAAACCTATCTAGCGAATGTTCCCAGACCGCTTTCCACTCCCTTTTTGGCGAGAGCCCAGAGGTGGGGGCGGCCTTTTCGGGTGTTTCCCATAATCTCTTTGTGAACACGGAACCGGAAACTCATCGCCCGCAAATCAAGGCGGGTGAAGCGAGGCACCGTGTTCCTCCAACGGGCCATGACGCGCGGCGGATGGCCTGCTCAAGGCCGCCACGCGCGCGGGACTCCATACGCGTACCGGGCCAAGAAACGGTAATATCGCGTCGTCCAACAACGCCATCATGTTGCTGGTCGCCGAAAAATACGAATGTACGCCCGCCGATCGAAACGCATGTTCCGTTTCCACTGGCAACGTGTCGGCAATCGCTATCCGCAGCGGCCGCGGGCCACGATCGCGAAGCAACGATACCAATCGCCGCGAGGCCGACAACTCGGTCGAGCAATCAAGCCAGAAAGCCACACACTGCGGACGATGCGCTTCCACAAGCTCGATTAACGTCCGGGCCGCGGGCCGCGCTACGACCGGCCAATCGCACGATGCGATGAACTCATCCAGCATCGTCGTGTAACGCACATCAGGCGCTACGATCAGGCCAGCGATATCCGTGGGGTTTACCATGAGACTGCTCGAACGAAAGTATTGTTTTCGTAACGAGAGCAGTCCTAATGCGAAGAGTATGCCAAACGCCGCAGCAATACCCAGCTCGCGCCGTAACTGCATACGGCATAACCAGTTCGCAATTCGCACGCAGCCTGCTGGTGCGCCCCACGCTACGACCAGCGAATCGGTCCGTTTTGTTCCACGACATCGGCTCGCCTTTCTCTAACCTCAACTATGCCAACGCATTGCGACATCTTTGGTAGAGAATGTACCAACGGAATATTTTGTTCCAATGGCCAACAACCGCGAGGCAGAGTTCCCACGGTCAATAATAAGAACCTATGTGCGAACCCTCTCCCGATGAGAGAGGGAAAATTCGGATAGGCCCTCAGTGCAAGAGTTGAACGGAGCCGCTTGAAGAAGCTGACGCCGAAATCAGCTATCGATCGTCTGGCACTGCGCCTGTGAGTGAGCAGCCTTCGCAGCACTCGGGCCTTTCGATCGCGTCGGGCCCCACCGGACGAGACACGGCGGCCACACCAAGAAGTGCCCGCTCGGCGGGAATCAGGGCCATCAGAAACGAGCCCGCCGCCGCGTAGAACGATTCTTCGTTGGCAATCCCAAGCAGCCGCGCAAACGAAGGCGTCCACCAGGCAAGATGTTCCTCGAGAAAACGCGATTGCGCCTCCCGGCACACTTGCTGCCGATCGTGTTGACTCCGCCCGTCTCCTTCCTCAGCCAATCGCTCCAAACCCAGTAGGGCGGCCATGAACTCGAGCTCAAGCACCAAGTGATCGGGCCGCTCCGGGTTTCTCTCGGAAGGCGCCATGCCAAATGCCTGATAGAACCCCCGGATATCGGCCAGCGAGTTGGAACGCTGGTACGCGTACTTGCTGTTGATGTATTCGGTTTCGTAAGGCGGGCAATTACCAGAAACCACCAAGCCAAACATGGACTCGTAACGGGCGTTCAACTCGTCGGCAGAGCCTGGGAGGCGGTCCAGCACGTGCCGCGGATCGAGCCTTTCGATCGGCGATTCCCCCAGCCCCAGCTCCCCCGAGCGTGTTTCCGGAAGCGAGCGAATCAGGGCGGCCCCGCTCTGCAGCGCGACGTCGTTGCCAAGCGCATTCAACCGATCCCAAGAACCGTGCCGCGGATCGAGAAACGACAACGCCGCAAAGCGATACATGGCCTGACGCGCCATGTTCACGGCCGGATCAAAGGCCGTGTCAACACCCGTCTGAGATTCGCCGCCCGCTGCCGCTGCCAGAGCCATGTTGCACCGTTGTACCCTAAGAACGCGATTTGAAATACTCCCTCTCCCCGTGAGAGAGAATCCACGGAACATACCAAACACGTTCTAAATCGAATTCACATGGAAATCGGCTGGCCGCTCGAACGTCGGCTCTTCGACGGTGACGCGAACCACTTCTTCATCGCGTTTGTTGTAGCCGATGACCGTGTCGTTGAATAACTCCTGGGTCTTCGACTTGCCATCGGGCATCGTCACTTCGATCTCACCGACTTTCTTCCCCTGCTCGATCTCGTAGCGGAAGACAATTTGCCGATTGGCGCGGAATAGTTGAAGCACGGCCAACAGCTCGCGGTCTGGGCAACTGTATTGCTCGATGGCCTCATCGACGCCCGGGCCAAACATCTGCGTCAGATAACCCCGCGGTACCCAGCGCGGCGGAATGTAATAACCGTTCGGTTCGGTGCCGAACTGCGGGTACAGCGGCAAGGCGACTTGCCGCTCGCGAATAATGTAGTACAGCGGATTCTTGGGGTCCTTGGCCCAGCCGCCGTCCTCTTCAACCTTTACAAGCCCCTGCAAACGAATCTTGCCCACGCAGGCCGACATGCAGCGGGTTTCCGCCGGCGCGCCGGTCGGGCTGATGGTCGGGTCCTTCCCTTCCAACCGCGGATAACAAGCAATGCACTTCTCCGACGTCCGAGTCGCCGGACGATACATCGACTTCTTGTACGGGCACCCCTCGACGCACTTGCGGTAACCCCGGCAGCGGCTTTGATCGATCAGCACGACGCCGTCTTCCGGGCGTTTGTAAATGGCATTCCGCGGGCAGGAGCCCAAACAACCTGGGTACGTGCAGTGATTGCAAATCCGCGCGAGATAGAAGAACCACACTTTGTGCTCGGGAAGCTGCGCATTTCCGCCAAACTGGCCGGACGTGGTGAACTTTCCACCCGTCGCGGTGTCTTCATAAATGTTCGGCGATCGCCATTCCTCGTCGGCCGGTAGGTAGCCGAGCGCTTGCTGGGCCCCTTCAAAGCGAGGCTTCTGTTCCGCGGCCTCGAAGATCGTCATCCCTGAAAAAACACCGTAAGGTTTCTTCTCGGCTTCCTTCTCCGCGCTTTCCCACACTTGGCCGCCAGGATTGGTTTCCTCGAGCATGGCCAGCAACTTGGCGTCCCAATGTTGTGGATAGCCGCCGTAGGGTTTCGATTCGACGTTGTTCCACCACATTAGTTCCTGGCCCTTGGAAAAGGTCCAGGTGCTCTTGCACGCCATGGTGCAGGTTTGGCATCCGATACACCGATTCGGATTGAACACAAACGCGAATTGCCACCCAGGATGCCGCTCCTCGTGGGGATAGCTCATCTCCCGCCCGATTTGCCAGTTGTGAACCTTAGGCATGATCTTGTCTCCCAATCTCGGTAACGGGCGGTGCGCTGATTGCGAAGATGGCATGCGGCCGCCCAGCCGCTCCCTTCCCGATTATTTTCCCACGCGATAATCCCTAACGAGGCCTTCGGCCACAACACGTAGCACGGACTAAACCCGTGCCTCCCACGGACTGAAGTCCGTCCCACAATAACCCACGCGATACGCAACCTACGATCGTAAACGCGAGTCTCTATCCTTCATTCCCTTCTACTCAATTCCTAAATCAATCTGTACCAGATCCTCGGGGGGCAACGCCGCTTCTGTCGCTTTCACTCGCATCACGCCGCAACGTGCTAGGATGTTGCCGATCCGCTCACGAAGCTTTTCCTCTCCATGCGCTTGAGACAAGCCATGAAATGCCGAGTAGTTCGGGTCTTTCGCCAAATGCATCATTTCCTCTAGTCCCCAACCCATGCGGGCGAATTCTTCCACGAGCATTCGAAGCATGAGTTCGGGATCGCCCGTAATCTGTACGCCGTGCATCTCCATCGGATCTTCCGGAAGCACCTCCCGCGACGCAGGATGAACCTTCGGCGTTCCCACCATTTCGACTGTTTCCCCCATCGATCGGT
This sequence comes from Pirellulales bacterium, assembly GCA_020849945.1. Taxonomy (GTDB): domain Bacteria; phylum Planctomycetota; class Planctomycetia; order Pirellulales; family Lacipirellulaceae; genus JABDGM01. The sequence goes on from JADZFK010000196.1 coordinate 6,485, forward strand.
CGCTCCGTTGTTCGGTCCACACTGGATTCACTTAACGTGATTCATGTTCATGCCTAGCCGACTGAACCCCAATTGTTTCCGAACGCGATTCTCTTTTTTCAGCGAATGCCAAGGTTCAGGAATTGACCACGATATACCCGCCCGTGAGATAGCGTTCGTTCTGAGGCGTGTTCTCGCCGGGCGTGTAACCGCAGGTCGCCGGCTTCCAGGGGCCCACGCCGCCTAAGCCGCCATCCTCTGCCTTGGTGATGCGAATCAGCGTTTCCTTGGGCACCGTGTTCACCGCGTGATTGTCCACATCGAACCCGAACGTGAAGGCCATCGACCCCGTTTTCTTGTGGAACAACGTATCGGTTTGGTGGATCGGCATGAGCCAATTGCGGGTGATGCTCTGGTGCGAACCGTACCGATAACTGGCCTGGTACCCGGTATCGGCGGCCAGCGCCCGGCCGTCGGGACGCGATTCGTGCGCCTTCACCGTCCGCTCGGTCGCAATCCAGCCCGTGTGCTTCATGATCGTGAAGTTGTACGGAAGCCCCGTGTTGTACTTCACACGCACCAAGCAGCGAAACGCTTTGTGCCGCGGGCCGGTATCATCCTTCCAACCAATGTACGGGCGATCCATGTCGTTCGCATCCACATAAACGTAATCGCCGTCGTTGATTCCCGCGTCTCGCGCCGCTTGCGGGTTCATGATGATCTCGCGGTCGCTCGCGCCCGGCGCCCGCTTATCCGTCCGGTGCGGGTCGCCAAAGTTGTCGCTCCAAATCCAGTTCCAATCCACAGTCGACCACGACGAGTGGGTCGAGTGGCGGCTCTTGGGCGTCGTGCAGAAGAACACGTAACCCCGCTTCCACAGCGGGTTCTCGGTCTTCTTGACCTCGGCCCAAGCCATCTTCACGTTTCGCACCTGACGCAGTTCCGGGTCCATCGTGTCGATCGGGATGCCGTAATCCGTGGGCCGCACGAACGGGCTCGTCGAGACGATAACGTTCGGCAAGTACGGCGTCGCCTCCACGCCTTCGCGGTGAACAACAAGATTCTCGCCGTACTCGATCGCCTCGGGGATATCGCAGTAGCTGTGGAGCCGCCCGCTATCGGTGTAGAACGGTATCGAATCGTGGACTTGTTCGTAGAACGGCACTCGCGGATAGGTGCGGAAGAGCATCAGGGCCGCGCCAGGCTCGCCGCCGTACTCGCCCGCAATGAGCTTATCAATCTCGTACGGCCCATCTTTGCCGCGGGTGGTCGTCGAGCTATCCAGCACACGTTGGAGATAGACTTTGTTCTTCCCCTCGGTAATGAACTTGAAGTAATCCGAGAATCGTTTGTCGCCCGTTTTGGCCGCCAACGCGTCGGCGACCTTGGCAAAAATCAGGCCGTCGTCTAGCGAGTCGTGAACCGGCTTGATCCCACCCTTCCACACCTGCAAAAACGGATTCGAACACGATGCGCCGCACTCATAATCTTGAAGCTCGACCCACGAATTGGCAGGCATCACGACGTCGGCATACTCGGCACTGCCCGTCCATTCAATCTGCTGATCGACGATCATGTCCACCTTGGGGAGCACGTTGACGATCACATTGTAAATCCACTTGGTCTGGTTCAAAAAATTGGCGTTGTTGTACCAAATGACCTTGGTGGGCGTCGGCATGTGCGTGTTGCCAGTGAAGCAGCGCTCCTCGCCATTGGGTAGCTTCACGGTAAGCGTTTGCTCGCCGCTGGCCCAGTACGAGGGGTCTTCCCCATCGTTAAGGTGCCTCATTTGGTCGTGCCCAATCTGGGCCTTCTCATCCAGCACCGGGTTGAACGGGTCCTCGGCGATATAACTCCCCACGCCGCCCCCCGACCACGCCGAGGCTTGCATCAACGCCCCCTTGTAGTTGCCAGCCCACGTGTGCGAGCCAGCCCCGTGGATGCCTATGTTGCCCGTCAGCATCAGCGGCAAGTACGTCGCGCGGTTGTGAAGCGTCGCATGGAAGTAGTGGTTGATCCCCTCGCCAACGTGAACCGCCACCGGATGCCCCGCCTCCGTCGTCTTCCAGATATCCTCGGCCAAACGGCGAACCAACGCCGCCGACGCACCCGATATCTCCTCGACCGTCTTTTCGTCGTAGTCTTTCAGGTGCCGCTTGTACATCTCCATGACGGTCATCACCTCGACCGTCTTTCCATCCGCCAACTTCACCTGGTACGTTCCCTCAAGCGCCGCCTCGATCTTCAGGTTGTCGCCTACTTCGTCGCGGCTGATGAACGCCACTTGGTTCGCCTTGCTGTCCCACACGCAGAAGTCGCCGATCCTCTCACGCTGCTGGTCGGTCAGACCTTGGATCTTGTACGAGGGGCCGCCCGAGATATCTTTCGGCCGATAGTCGGCCTGCACCTGCTGCGGACGCAGCCGCTCCAGCGTATCGGTCCGCACGAGCAGCGGGAAATCCGTGAACCGCCGACAGAAGTCCGGCTTGTACCACTTCTCGTCCAGCATGATCTTTGTCACGCCCAAGAACACCGAAAGATCCGACAAACCCGGGCGCACCGAAATCCAATAATCGGCCTTCGTCGCCGGGCTGTTGTACTCCGGCGCGATATCCACCAGCTTCGCGCCACGCTCCATGCACTCGTTGAGCCAGTGCGATTCCGGCATCTTATTTTCGACCAGGTTCTTCCCGCATTGAATGACCAATTTGCTGAACCGCAGGTCGTTGAAATCCATATCCGAGGTCTGCAACCCATGCACGAACGGGTGCCCCGGCGCCTGATCGCCGCGCCACGTGTATTCGTTCCAATCCCGCGCGCCGCGCGCCTTCTCGGGCGGAACCTTGCGGATGTGATGGTCCAACAATCCCATCATGTTCCCCAGGCGATAGATGCCAAACTTCCCAATCACTCCGTGGATCGGCAAGTTCGAGCCGATCTTCATTACCCGTGTGCCGGCCCCCTCGACTTTGTCGATCATCCGCTGCTCGTAGCCGTCCTTCTGCAGACGCGCGGCGCCCTCGTCGCCGCTGTACGTCGATGAGATCGCGAACAAACCCGCCGCCACGTACTTGGCCGCTTCGTCCCACGTCACCCGCACGAAACGATCGTTGCCGCGGTCATCGAACTTGTACTTCGTTCGCAGTTCCGGATTCTCCGATAACGACGGGCAACCCGCATCCACCCAATCCTTCCAACCCTGGCGAAGCACGGGACCTTTCAAACGGTACGGGCCGTATACCCGCCGCTGCATCGTGAAACCCTTCGGGCAGCCGCGCGGGTTCCAGGCCTTCGTGGCTTTGTTGCCGTACAAATCGGCATACCGATCGTGGTCGTAGTTCTGCTCGCTACGAATCATCACCCCGTTGCGGACAAAACCTCGCAGCCGACACATGTGCGTATCGTTCGGCGCGCAAATCCACGTAAACGTATCATCGTAGTGGTACTGATCGAGATACACCTTCTCCCATCCACGATCGGGATAAGCACCCAACGGGTTCTCCACGCTCACGGGCTGAAGCGCCCATGCCTGCGGACCCGTGGATAGCAAGAACCCTCCACCGGCCGCACACGCTTCGAGGAATTTTCGTCGCGAAAGATCCATGATTCAGCTCCTGCGTCGGGCTTTCACACTCGAAATAAATGCTCTGTCCGAGATTCTCGACGACGGCCAGCCCTTTTCAAACGACTTCGATTGAGAACCTCTTATTTCCCCTCCCTTGTAGGGACGGGTTAGGGGAGGGTTCGGTGTTGTTAGCGTTCTTGATCGCGCCTTCGTGCCATCGCAACGCCGGCACCGTGTCGCCACGCTGCCCACATTGCAATTTCATCCGTCACGTTACCGCTCCAATTCCAAATCCTGCCAAATCGTGATCGACTTTTGGCCGTCCCGATCTGCATGCGCGCCATCCCACACCGCGAGGGCCACAGACGCACGCCCACCCGGCTCGAGCGACAGCCCTTCCTCCGCCGACGGCACCGCCAGCGGCCTCGTCATCACGACCGTCCAACGCCCGTCCTTCCACTCGCCTTGGGCAACCACCAATTGGCTCTTCGGAATCCGGAAGGTCACCGTTCGTGGACCGCCCACTTGCAACGATGAACCGCCAGAACCCTCGCTTCGCGGAACAATTTGGTTGCCCGTCGCGCGGGCGGGCAACGAAATGTCGGGCTGGTCTGCCATGCGAGCGCCGGGGCGGCTCAACTCGGTGCCCGCCACCCCCTTTTCACTAAACGGATAAACATCCGCCACCGCATTCGGATTGATCTTCTCCGCGGCAATCTCGCCATGCTGCCGATCCGCGTCCCAGAACCACACATCCACCGGCGAGGCCATGCTACCCATCCCCAAAAATGGCTCCGCTTCGCCCTGGTACAACTCCATCGCCACGGCATCCTCGAACGATTCGCTCCGCAAGGCGTGTTCATCTCCGGTGGCATCCGCCCAAGACAAACGAACCGCCAACGTCTGGCCATCATGCACGGCCTGCACCGTCACCTCGGCCGCCGCGCCCGGACGCCACCACAGCGGCGTCGTTCGCACTTGCACGGCCTTGGCCTGAGACCATGCCTCCGCCTGGTCGATGCCCGGAACCGCCCCCACTCGCTGCGCTACGATCTTTTCCCGCTTCAGCACGGCCGCCTGCCGCTGCTCTTCCGTCGAAAGGGATCGAATGTAATGCACCAAATCGACCATCTGTTCCGGCGTCATATTGCTTGAACCGGGCATCGGCGTGCCCGGCATGCCCAGCGATATGCGACGATACAACGATGCCGGGTCCGGGTTCCCCTTGAATATCCCCAGTGTGAAATCGCGCGGTCGCGTCGGCGTCTTGTCGTCGTCGAACATTCGCTCGGCGCCATCGCCTTTGCCCGTCTCGCCATGACACGAAATGCACACAAACTTCGCATACCAGCCCTTGCCCCGTTCAATCGACTCCGGCGACGCCGCCGCCATTTCCGGCACCGCCGAATTCTCACCCGGTGTCGTCGCGGTCTTCACATGCTCTTCGATCGCCTGCTGCACCTCGTCCGCGGCAATCTCTTCGTCCGTCAGCTCCTCCTCTTCCTTGAGCTGGGCCAGGTAACTCTCCCGTATCCCCTCCGATCGAATCCGCTGCACTTCATCCACCAACAGGTCGCGCTCTGCCTGTGAAAGGTGCGCCCACGAGGGCATCGACGAACCCGGCATGCCACGGAGCAACACCGCATGCAAATCTTCTCGCGTCGGTACGCTGTTGGTTGTACTCGTCAAACGAAAGCGCCCGGTCCGAAAATCTCGCGGCTTGGGAAACAAATACGCCGCTGCAATCCCCTTCCCGTCTCCACGCTCTCCGTGGCACGATCCACAATGCCGCGAAAACAACTGCGAACCCGTCGCGGCAACCTTCTCGGCCGCCGGCTGCTCTTCCGCAGGGGCCGCTACGCCAGGTTCCGATGCCGTGCCCTTCGCGGAATCCGTCGCGGCGGCTCCTTGATCGCTCGAACTGGCGCTTTCCCCTTGTGCCCCCGCTGGCTTCGCCGGGTTCGCCGCCGGCTGCGAACGCCGACAACCCGAACCACACGGCAAGGTAACTCCGATCAGCAATGCCCACGCCAAAAGATGAACGGGGCTCGGTCTCAAGAATGCTCGTCGCCGAGCAGGCAACCCAAGAGCTAACGGAGACACACGTCCCAACGTGGTACCAACGACGCAACTGCGGGCCGCAAAACGAATCATGCGTTGACCTCTGCGTACTGCAATGGACCGCTCGCCACAACGCCTCCGACACGTCGTTCTCGCCATGGCAAGCCGCGATCTCACGACGACCGTATGATGAGTTTGACTTCGGCGTTCCATAGAACGTACCGAATATAATAATGCATGTCTAGGTACACAATAGCACACCTCCCCAAATCTCCGCCGATACGTAACCCGAAATGTCCGATGACTGCCCCGAAGTTTCCGCCTCGAACTTGTAATGAAATCTCAATTCGAGTTAGCAGCGGCCGCCAGGCCGCTGTTTGAACCGGATATCTTCACCACTTGTGCCGAAACCGATTCCCCACTTTCCAGAAAAACGCATCCTCTCCGCGTGTGGTACAATGATTTAAGAAGCCCCCCGCCCTCTTTGCGTTACGCATCCACTCCGCCCTGGCCGGTGGAGCCGCCCGCCGTCGAATCATGTCCTCCTTCTATTGCCCACACCTCGATATCGACCAAGACTGGTGCGATCGCATCAACGACCTGTGTGTGCCCGGCAGGCCTGGTTGTGTCCTCTGCAAAAATTCGGTCTTCGCCGTTCCCTGGCAGGAACGCCTCGAAGAGAAACGAAATAACATCGAGGCAAAGCAACAAGAAATCGAGACAAAGCAGCAAGCAAAGGATATCAAGGACTAAACCGTGCCTCCGAATCTCCCCTCCCTTTTCGGGAGGGGTTGGGGGAGGGTTCGAGGATTACTGGATTCTCCGCCTTGCTCGAACCAGTACCCACCCCAAACAGGTCTTGCGTTCGACTCTTGCACTCATTGGGGAACCACGAACAAACACAAAATCCCACGAAATCAAGTCGATTTGCGCGTACTTGTCGAGTCCTCTCCTGGAGCGTTCAACAACAGCTCGGGTGGTTTAGTGGTTCATTTGTGTCGGGTAGAGCGATGAACAGCAGGACGTTGCGGGCAGGCCGTTTGCAGCTTCGTTCGCGGGCAATCGAATTCGCCCCGTGGCCCATGTTGATGGGCATTATCAATGTGACGCCCGACAGCTTTTCCGATGGCGGCCGATACTTCGATCCCGGGGCGGCCATCGCGCGTGGCGTCCAACTCGCCGCCGAAGGAGCGGCCCTTCTCGATGTCGGCGGCGAAAGCACTCGTCCCTATTCCGACCCTGTATCGCCCGAGGAAGAACTGCGGCGTGTCGTCCCCGTGATTCGCGGCCTCTCGCGGCAACTGAAGGTTCCAATCTCGGTCGATACGAGCAAAGCGATCGTTGCCCGCGCCGCGATCGACGCCGGCGCCGAGATGATCAATGATGTGACAGCCCTCACCGGCGACCCCGCGATGATCGCCCTGGCCCGCGAAACGGGCGTGGGACTCTGCGCAATGCACATGCAAGGCACGCCCCAAACAATGCAAAACAACCCAACCTACACCAACGTCCTGGCGGAAGTGGCGCAGTTCTTGCTCCACCGACGCGATACGCTCGAAGCCGCCGGCATCTCACGCGACCGCATTTGCCTCGATCCCGGCATCGGGTTCGGAAAGACCCACGAACAGAACGTCGAATTGATGCGCCGTGCTGGCGATCTGCACTCGCTCGGCTGTCCGCTGTTGGTGGGGCATTCGCGCAAGGGGTTTCTGGGCAAGTTGATCGGCTCGAACGAGGCCGACCGCTCGAACGCAACCCTTGGCGCCGCGTTGGCCCTCGCTCGTCAGGGGATTCAAATCCTCCGCGTTCACGATGTCGGTCCCCTTCGCGAGGCATTGGCGGCGTACTGGGCCTGCGGTGGAGCCAGCACGGCTGGCGAAGCTAGCTGCGACGCACGCAATCTGGGGTGAGTTTGCCGATTTTACCGACTATTCCGGCAATTCCGGTCAGGTCGGGCCGCGGCTTTCGCCGATAGACTCCGACAAGCCTCGGCACGCAAGAGCCAGCCACGAAGGGCTCGGGCCTCGGCCCGTCTCGCGTTCGCCCAACTTATCCCCCACCAAGCGTTCATCAAAAAGTTGCGGGTCCTGCCATGCGTTGTTTACGACTCGATACCGTTGTCGCGATTGCCGTTGTTAGCTTGTCGTGCCAACTGATCTCTTCTTCTTCAAGCTATGCCTGGGGCATCGGCTCGTTGGGTGGCGGCGATCAAACCGCTCCCGCCGGAGAAGAACATGTCGTCGGATACATCACCGATCAAGCCGTGCAACAGGCCGGCTATTACGACTCGCGCCCGATGCAGCGGCCTGCCATGCAACGCGGCGGCGGCATCAACGACTCGACGAAGAATCGGTCGGGCGCTTTGTATCATGGCCAGAAGGTGAAAATGCCCACAATGCTGTTCGGCCGTTCGACATCCTCCAACAGAACCTCGCAAAACGCGCCGCAAGCGAATCAGCAGGTGGGTTCGCCTATGACCGCCGCCCAGATGCGCAAGCAATACAACACGCAGGGATTGGGATCGAGTTATGCGGCGGGGCCGGCAACAAGCGGCGGGCCCTCGGGAGGCCACGTCGCGGCCATGCCAGGTTCCCTTGCAAAAGTTGCGCGAACACCGCAAGGACAACCGGCCATGCCCAGGCCGCAAGCCCAAGCTCGCTCCACGTCGCCGTTCCCGACCGCCCACGATTCGCGCTGGCAACCAACGCAACCAACGCAGCTACGTTCGCTTCCGAATTCGACCAACGTTTCGCCGTGGGAAACTCGGCCTGCCACGCCCTTGACCTCGAAGATGCCCTCGGCGAGTGCGGCGACAACCTTGCCCGCATCGGCAGCCGGGCCAATCGCGACCGTGGGGCCGCAAACCGCCGCCGATCGCTTGGCCGCCAAGGCCCATGAACTAAGCACGATCGCCCAAGAGGATGCGCAGCACTCGCAAATAATCGAACTGTGCCGACAGGCGCTCGCGAATCAGCCGACCGCGCCCACCGCCAAGTATGCCAAGCAACTGACCGGTTGGGCCTTTAACCGCCGAGGTCAACTCAAGGCCAACGCCGGCAATTCGCAGGAGGCCATTCACGATTTCGAGTCCGCCATCGCCGCGGACGATTCGTGCTGGAGAGCCTATCACAATCGCGGCGTGTTGCTGGCTCAAGCGGGCCAGTATGCCCCGGCCTTCGACGACTTCTCCCGCACCATTCAGTTGAATCCGCGGTTTGCAAAGGCGTATTCGAATCGCGCCGCCTTGTTCCTCGTGGCCAATGACTTGGACACCGCGCTAAGCGATTACTCACTGGCCCTTCAATACGATGCAAACCTCGCAATCGCCCATCGCGGTTGCGGACGCGTGTGCCAACTGTTGGGCCATGCCGAGGAAGCCCTGGGCCATTTCGACATCGCGGTACGGCTGGCACCCGAGGATGCCTACGCCTCGGCTTGCCGCGCCGACGTCCTTACCGACCTCGGCCGCTACATCGATGCAGCCGCTGAATACGATCGCTCGCTCAAGCTGGAACCGAACTCCTCCGAAACACTCAGTAGCTCCGCCTGGTTGCTCGCCACGTGCCCCGATGGCGAGGTCCGAAACCCTGAACTAGCCATTGCGCGCGCAAACATGGTGCTCGAACAAAGCGGCGGCCAAGATGCCGTTCCTTACGATACCTTGGCGGCAGCCCAGGCAAGCGCCGGGAATTTCGGCGCCGCCATCGAATCGGTCGAGAAGGCCATCGCACTTGCACCGGAAGCCGAACGCGATGCCTACAAAGATCGGCTGCTCCTCTACCAACAATCTCAGCCCTATCGAATCGCCCCCATCGAAACCAATACACAGCAAGCAAGCTACGAGGCAACCACACCCGACGAAACCAGCCCACTCAAGTAACCGTGGGTGTCCGGGAATTGGATACACAGCCCCCGGCTTTGCCGGGGGTTCAGCCATCCACGCATCGTGACATCACGGCGAACCCCCGGCAAAGCCAGGGGCTGAATGTCGGTTCCAATTTTCGGTCGCGCCCAGGGTACCACGTATTATTCTGGGGGGAGCGAAAGAGCCTGGTCGTACAATCGGCCGGGCTCTTCTCGCGCGCTGGCCCCCCGTCGTCCGCAGAGCGCCGACCAATCGTTCACACCGAGTGGACAAGTAGGTCCCGCGAGCCGAGCGGGACACGGAACAACCAACCATGCAACCACTTCGGAAGAATGTGCCGCTCGACTCGCGGCACCTACTTCTCGGCCCTAGGTGGATGACGGATCGGCCTCGTTTTCAGCGGCGAAAAGGCTGTTGAACGCCTGGTTCCCATGCTATTCTAGATGTCTCGCAAGTGCACCGCACGCTTTCAATCTTGCTCGAAGAGTCTTCAATAACCAAGTGGATAGGTGATCGTTAGAAATGACTAGGATTCATCGTCGCACCTTCATGCAGTGCTCGGCCGCGGCGGGGGCAGCCCTCTGGGTCAATCCGCTTCATGCCAAGGGGATCAACGAAAAGCTCAACCTGGCGTTCATTGGTTTGGGTGGCCGCGCCAATGAATTGTTGGGGCAATTCTCGCAACTCGCCAACACGCGCGTTGCCGCGCTGTGCGACGTGGACGAAGAACGCTTGGCCGCGATGGCCAAGAGGTTCCCCGGGGCCAATACTTACGGCGACTTACGCAAGCTGCTCGATGACCCCCAGGTCGATGCCGTGGTGATTGCCACGTGCAATCATTGGCACGTGTTGGCCGCCATTTGGGCCTGCCAGGCGGGCAAGGATGTCTACGTCGAAAAGCCCCTCGGCCACAATCACTGGGAGGGGCAACAACTCGTCAACGCGGCCCGGTCCTGGGATCGAATCGTGCAGATGGGAACCCAGCAGCGTTCCGACCCGTTGCAGGCCGATCTCAAGAATTTCTTGCACAGCAAGAACGAGTTGGGCGCGATTCAATACGTGCAAGTTTGCCGCTTCGGCAAACGCGAGCCTATCGGCAAACGCTCGACGCCGCTCGCCACGCCGAAGTCCATCAATTACAACCTGTGGCTTGGCCCGGCAACCGACCTCCCCATCTACCGCGAGAAGCTCCACTACGATTGGCATTGGGACCGCAATACGGGCAATGGCGAAATGGGGAATTGGGGCGTCCACGTGCTGGATGACGCCGTCAATGTGGTGCTCCGCGACCGCTGCCCATTCCCCAAACGCATCGCCGCCGCGGGTGGGCGAATGGTGTGGAACGATGCCGGCAATACGCCCAACGTCGGCTTCGCCATTTACGATACCGGTTCGATTCCCGTCTTGTTCGGGTTGAGTAACTTGGCCGATGGGCCAAAATCAAAAGAGCTGAGCTTCGCCGGGGTTGGCAGCGGGTATGTCATCCATTGCGATGGCGGTTACTACGCGGGCGGTCGCGGCGGCGGTGCCGCCTACGACCAACAGGGGAAGCGAATCCGAAAGTTTAAGGGTGACTCGGGCAAAGCCCATCAAGGCAACTTTGTCGAGGCCGTCCTTTCGCACGATCGCGGCAAGTTGAACACCGAAGTCGAGATCGGCCATCAGTCCACGGCTTGGTGCAATCTGGCCGATGTCGCCATGCAGTTAGGCCACGCCTACAACCACGAGCAAGCCGTGGTGGCTCGCGCCAACTTCGAACCTTGGAGTTCCTTGATCGATCGGATCGAAAAACACCTCGCCACGAACGGCATTGATCCGGCGAATTCAAACTTTCAGCTCGGGCCGCTCCTCGAGTTCGACGGCGGCCAACAAAAGTTCGTCGGCGAACACGCGGCCAAGGCCAACCCGCTGCTACGCAGAGAGTATCGCAAGGGATTTGAAGTCCCCGAGGTTGCCTGAGATGAGCCAACAGCACAAGGAAGTCGGCCATCAAAACTCCCCTCCCTTTTAGGGAGGGGTAGGGGGAGGGTTCGAGGATCGTCGCCTTCTTGCCCTTGCTTGAACCGCCAACTCGATCCTATACCTCTCGCGGTCAGGATTGAGTCGTTCTTGTTTATCCTGGAGCCAACGGCGACGGCGCTAGGTGTGGATTATTTCCGTCGCCGCTGGCTCCGGCTAAACGACTCAGTCGCACCCGCGCACTGGATAACCAAGCCTCTTTTCCCAGTTGCGAACTGCCGATTACCTACGGGGAGCGGGGAACAGGCCGCGCTCTTGCTTGCGTAACAGGAATCGCGGATTATTTACGAACCATGAAAACGGAAGCCCCCCTGGCAATCATCCTCGCGGCCGGCAAAGGCAAACGAATGGCTTCCGAGTTGCCCAAGGTGCTCGTGCCCGTTTGCGGCCGGCCCATGATCCGCTACGTGCTCGAAGCGCTCCGCGCGGCCGGCGTTCGGCGAGTCGTCGCGGTGGTCGGCTATCGGGGCGATTTGGTTCGAAGCGAATTGTGCGGCGAGCCCGAGGTCGAGTTCGCCGAACAACGCGAGCAACTGGGAACCGGGCACGCCGCGATGATGTGCCGCGAACAACTTGAATCGCAACGTGGACCCGTGCTGGTCGTCGCGGGCGATTCGCCGCTCGTTCAGGCGTCGTCGCTGCGGGCACTCGTCGAGCAGTACGATCGCAATCGTCCCGCGTGCCTGTTGGGAACGGCCAACAAACCGAACCCCGTGGGCCTGGGCCGAGTCCTTCGGAATAGCCGCGGCGAGTTTGAGGCCATCATCGAAGAGCGAGACGCTACCGACGAACAGCGCGCCATCACCGAAGTTAACCTGAGCACCTACGTGTTTCGACCCGATGCACTGTTAGCCGCGCTTCGCCAGTTAACGGCCAACAATGCCCAAGGCGAATACTACCTGACCGACACCCCAGCTCTCCTGAAACGGATGGGCCACCGCGTGGAGGCCTTGTGCGTGTTGCAGCCATGCGAAACACTCAGCATCAACACCCCCGAGGAATTGGCAATCGTGGAACAGGCCCTGCGGAACCCGCGGCGAACGACGTAACTTGGCACACCGGCTGCTACCAACGATTCGGCAGCATGACAGGGCAAGATTTCGGACGACAAACTTCCCATGAATGATCTCAAGATATTTAGTGGCTCGGCCAACCAAGCGCTAGCCAAACGAATTACCGATTACCTGGGCGTACCGCTGGGGGATATCGCGCTGGGCACGTTTCCCGACGGCGAAATCTACTGCAAGATCAACGAGGATATCCGCGGCCGCGATGTCTTCTTCATCCAGCCGACATGCCCGCCCGTAAACGAGAACCTCATGCAGCTGTTGATCATGATCGACAGCGCGTTGCGAGCCAGCGCCGAACGGATCACGGCGGTCATTCCCTACTTCGGCTACGCCCGCCAAGACCGCAAAGATGAGGGACGCGTGCCGATTACGGCCAAGCTGGTGGCGAACCTCATCACACGCGCGGGTGCCAACCGCGTGCTCGCGATGGACCTGCACGCCGCCCAGATCCAAGGCTTCTTCGATGTGCCGGTCGATCATCTTTACGCCGCCCCCGTGCTGAACGAACATTTTCTAAGTTTGGGAATCGACCTGACGAATGTGGTCGTGGTTAGCCCCGACGAGGGGAGCATCAAGCGAGCCTTGGGCCACGCCAAGCGTATTGGCGGCAGCGTGGCCATCATCGACAAACGCCGCATGAGTGCTGATACGACCGTGCAAGCCCACATCCTGGGCGGCGAAGTTCGAGGGAAGATCGCCCTGATGTTCGACGACATGATCAGCACGGCCGGTTCGATCACCGGGGCGGCCAAGACGCTGCTCGAAAATGGTGCCAAGGAGATTCACGTTGCCGCCACGCATGCCGTACTGTGTGGCCCGGCCGTCGAGCGTTTGAAAGCGGCGAACCTCAATAGCCTGGTTGTTACCGATTCCATTCCGCTTGCCGAGGAACAGATTCTTCCTCAAACGCAGGTGCTGACCGTGGCACCTCTCTTGGGCGAGGCGATCAAGCGCATCCATCGCAATGAATCGGTGAGCCGATTGTTTCGTTAGCCTGGATGGCTCATCGTGGTGTTACCACGGTGCTTCCATCGTGCCGACGATTTGTTGCGCCAGGCGTTCGATGGCCTGCTGCTGGGCGGTCGAGACCGATTGCCCCGCCTCGGGGATGAGGTTCGCCGACCCTTCCATGCCGATCAACTCGGGCGGCATCGCGATCGATTGTGCCGGGCCGATCGGCAATCGCCGCCGGTTGAGCCAGGTGACTTGGGCACTCATTCCATTCTCGGAAACGCGGGGGTCATCATACGCGTTCTTGACGATCGTCCGCCGCGTGTCGCGGATCAATCGCGCGGAGAGTACGCTATCGGCATCGGGCGTGCTGACAACTTTGTACGGCGTCTTCAACTCGATTTCCTTGATCACGGCTTCCGTGAGCCGCTCTCCCAGGTCGCGGCGGTAACTATCCGAGTCGATCATCGGAACGTAAACCGTCGCAACATCGGGAGCGTAAAGTGTTCCCGAGCCAACCTGGTACCCGAGGCAACCCGGTAGGATCAATCCAAACAGGGCGAAGGAGGCCAACCGCCACAGCCGCGAAAGCAGGAACGCTCCGGGGCGGCTTCCTCGCTTTGCGCTCGAAGCGAGTGGATCAAACGGGCCAGGCCAATCGGGCGCAGCAATTCTCGGCGCGCCGCCTGGGTGTGCCAGGCGGTTGAGGATCGGCCCACAGGTGCGGCGGGAAACGCGGTTCATCGGTCACTTCGTTGTCGTCGAGCTGGCCGAGCCAGAAACACTTCCACCCGCTTCCGGTGTTTGAGCCACGCGAGTGCCGGCGTTTTGAAGCTCGGGAACCCGAGCCACACGCGAACGTTCGCGGCTTTCCGGCAAACGATCGACGATAAAGGCCAGCTTCTTGGGCGCTTCCTCCGGCTCGCCGGCGATTTCTCCCGCGCGGGCGCGGGCCTGCTTCGAAAGCTCGGTATCCGGGTACTTGCGAATCACTTCGGCATAGTAGAAGCGGGCTGCTCCGTAGTCTTTCTTGTTGTCGTAGTACGCCGCCATGCGGTAATCGCGCGTGGCGATCTCCTGCTGCAGTTGCGCTTCGACGATCGCCAGCCGATCCTTCTCTTCCTTGCTCAACTGACCTGTGAACTGCGAATTGAGTTGCTTGACCAGCACCTTGGCTTCCTCGAGCGGCGTGCCGTCGTAGTCTTCTCCCTGGTACTTGCGGAGCTTGGCCTGCAAGCCAAGCAAGTGGGCCTCGAACTGCATCTCGCTTCGCGGATATTCGCGCCGCAGCAGCGTGTAGTTGTAATCGGCATCCTCGAACCGGCCTCGCTTGAAATACATGTTGGCCGTCGCCATGATCGCATCGTCGGCTCGCGGGCCTGTCGGGTCGTTCAGCCGGATGCTCTCGTACGCCTTGATCGCGTGGCCAAACGTATCGAACCACGGCCGCGTCTTGTCGTACACGTTCGGCGTGGTGGGCCAGTGGTGGTACTGTTCGTCGCGCTCTTCCCAGTACCGGGCGATCTTCCATTCGCGGTCGATCAGCGTATCCATGTACCGCGTGTTCGCGTGCTTCTTGACCAGTTCATCGTAGGCATCACGCGCTTTGATATACCGGTCGTCGAAGAAGTAACTTTCCGCCAGCATGAACATGGCGTCCTGTTCGAGCGACGAATTCGGGCCTCGCTCCATCGCCAGCTTGAACTTGTCGCTGGCCGCCTTGAACTTCTTCTCGTTGAAGAGCTGGTACCCTTCGGCATACTGCTGCCGGGCGAACTGTTCGTTCGGGCCAAGCCCGACCGCTTCCTTCATTTTGCCGTATTGCACCCGCGGATCGAGCTCGGGGAGCAGCCCCGGCGTGTCGCTCGGTTCGCCCGCTTGAACGACACTTTCGACTGCGGCCGGTCCGGCGATGGGGCGGCCCGTGCCATCGAAGTAACCTTCGACGCCTTCCACGCGGTACCCCTTCCCCGGCTCGAAGACGGCCTCCTTCTTGTGCTTCTTCCACCATTTCGCCGTTCCGACCCCTTCGTTAGAGTTGGTGCTCCAAGGCCAGTCGGCCCGTACGGTTGCCCGCGGCCATGGGCAAAGCATCACGAACGCAACCATTCCCACGAGCAGCGCAAACCCACGGCGGGCGCGTATTCGGCCGAGGTGCGGCATGGTGTTTCCTGAACGAGAGAACAGAAGGTACTTTCGGCGCCCAACCCCAGACGCAGGGCGAACGCCGCGGGACGACAAGGGTGGGGAAAATACGTGGTTTAAGGCCCGAGCGTCAAGACCAAGAGCGGTGATAGCACAGCGGGCGTTTCCAGCCGATTGCCACCCCCGATGGTTTGGGCTAGCACGAAGGCGGGCCGGGGATATTGCGCGTATTGCAACGGGGGCGGAAACGTGTTTTTGGGTGCAATAATCGGCGATATTTGCGACGGGGGCCGGGCGTTTCTGCCGGGAATTGCAGCGTTTTCCCGTGGTGGGGGTGTTGCAATAATCGATGATTTTGCTCATGGTTGCGAACAATTAACCGCGAGGGTGGGTGATCGCCGTTGGTTGGGTGCTTCGCCAGGCCCCCGGTCATTGACCGGGGGCTAAATGGGACGATTGCACACGATGCGCCACGGAGCGAGTGCCCGGTGTGGGGGCGAGGGGATCGGGTAAATTGTCAAAGAGCCGTTGGCCGCTGGTTCGGCGTGTGGGCATCTTAGCAGAAGACGGTACACAGTTCCACTAGAATTTTTGGCCACTTGGTGGGTCGAGGGTCGAGCGTTGAGGGGCAGAAGGGATGTTGTGGGTGGGTTGGGTGTTTAGCCGCGACGCGGAGCGGAGCGCGGGACGGGTGAGTGCGGTGTGGCACGGACTTTAGTCCGTGAGGTGGTTCGCGCGGGGCAGGCTGCACGGACTGAAGTCCGTGCCACGAATTGCGGACACGGGGGAAGAGGCAATTTGTCATTTGTCATTGATCATTTGAAATTGGGTCATTTCTGAAATGGCCCATGACAAATGACCAATTTGCAAGGACCAATCTGAATTCTCCGTGCCTCGGCGGGTGGGACCCGGTGTGGGGTTGGGAGGGGAGTCCCTTGGGCGGAAGGTCATCTCGCGGAGCGAGATGAGTACCATGAGCATCTTGCGAAGTCGTTGTGTTGTTATTGGAAGGTGGGCAACTGGTATCGGTGCGAGGGGCAAAGATAACCGGTAATAAACAGCGGCCTGGCGGCCGCCGCTAACTTGAATGGATGTTTTTGTTACAAGCGTGGAGCGGGATGGGGCTAAGAGGGAGAGGGGGAGGATTCGGATAGGTTTTGAGAAGAACTATTCGGTGTGTTTAGACGGCTTCGAGCATATCTTGGCGGATGCGTTCGATGCGGACGCGGTGAACTCGGCGGCGTGAGGCTTCGAGGACGGTTACGAGGAGCGAGTCTTTCCAGGTGAGAGATTCACCGGCGGTTGGGAGTCGGCCGAGTTGAGTGAAGACGAATCCGCCGATGGTGTCGAAATCCTCTTCTTCGGGGAGTTCGAACCCCATGAGTTCGTTGATATCGTCGATGTGGGCGCGGCCGAGGGCGATGCAGGCATCGTCGTTGAGGGGGTGGACCTCCTCTTCCGAGACGGGGTCGTGTTCGTCGTCGATTTCGCCCACGATTTCTTCCAAGACGTCTTCGATGGTGACGATGCCGGAGACGCCGGCGAACTCGTCGAGCACGACGGCGATGTGAGTGCGGCTTTTTTGGAAGAGTTTCAGGAGGTCGTCGACAGGTTTGGTTTCGGGGACGAAGAGTGGCTTGCGGAGCAAATCGCCGAGGGAACGTCGAGGCCGATCGGCCGGTTTGGCAAGTTCGGGTAGCAAGTCTTTGGTGTAGAGGATGCCGACGATTTCATCGCGCGAGGCGCCATAGGCGGGGATCCGAGTATGGCCCCATTCGACGACCTTATCGACGATATCGGACCAAGGCGAGTCTGCCTGGATCATTTGTATTTCCGTCCGCGGGGTCATGATATGCGAGACGACGGCATCGCCCAGTTCCATGACGCTTTCGATCATTTCGGCGGCATTTTCTTCGAGCAGACCTTCGCGGTGGCCTTCGCTGACGATGGTGCGGATTTCGGCTTCGAAGGAGTCTTCATTCGAGGTGTGGGGCACCGTGCCGGTTAACCGGTGGAGGAGGGCATCGACCACGGCGGCGGCGACGACGAGCGGCGTGGCCAGCCGGCCCACGAGGCTCCACAGCGGCCAGCTGCGGTAGATGAATGGCGCGGAACCCAAACGCGTCATCGACCACGGGAGCCAAACGGTCAGGATGGCCGCGAGCTGGCCGAGTACGAGTACGATCAAGAAGAAGGCGGGGACGGGCAAGGGGCTTGCCGAGGCGAATTCGTTCCACGACCACACGGCCCCGGCACACAGGCCGAGCGCGACGAACAGGAGGGCGATCATTTCGGTTCCCAGGGCCACCCGCTCGTGTTCGCGGAGGATTTGGGCGAAGCGATCTTGAGCGTGATGGCGTTCGCAAAGCACTTCGAGTTCGTGGCGTGAGAAGTTGTGCAAGCAGCGGGCCGCAACGGCCGTGATCGAGCCGGCCACGAGGCCCGCCAACGATAACCAGAGCAAGAGGTTCTCGTTCACGGCGTGGCGGCTCCCTGGGCGGGGCCTTCGGAGTCGGTATCGGCCGCGGCTTGGTTGCAACCGCATTGGAAGGCGGCATCCCACCCGAAGAGTTCGAGGAAGTGGGCTTCGGCCAATCGCATTTGGTGAGCTTCCTCGGGGGTTTTGTCGCGGTACCCGACCAGGTGCAGCACGCCATGGATGACGTATAGCAACTGCTCGGCGGGTGCCGTGCATCCGACTTCGGCGGCGGCGGAGGCGGCCGTATCGGCACTGATGATGACTTCGCCTTCTAAATGGGGCCCGTCCTCTTGCAAGGCGAAGCTGAGCACGTCGGTTGGGTAGTTGTGATTGAGGAACTGGCAGTTGAGTTCCTGGATGGCTGCGTCATCGACCACGGCGAGGCTGACCATGGCGGAGGTGTAGTCCGATTCTTGGAGCACGGCGCGAGCGGCCGCCACGAGCTGTTCTTCGTTTACCTCGTGGCGTGATTGCACGTTCGAGAGCAGCACTTCAAACGTGCGTTCAGGAAGGCATTCTGAAAAGGTGTCGTCCGACATGACGGCCGTTGGTGGAGGTGTTGAGTATCGGTTGGCAACGGCGGTTAGGTCATTCCGCCGGGCGATTGCGATTCCGGAATGTTACGTTCCGCACAATGGTGGCATCGGTGGATCTATTGAATCTTGCATTGGAATAGATCGGTGATTCCGCGCTCCGCTGCGCCAAGCCTCCGCGTCGCGGCTAAACAGCGTTTGGAATCAAGGCAAGCCTCAATAGTCGTGATAGGTTGGAAAGGTTGAGCTACGCGGTTTCCTGATCGGGGTATTTTACGCGTCCGTGGTAAACGGCGGTGAGGGATTTTACGAGGCTATCGCCGATGCGGCGAACTTCTTCGAGGGTTAGGCCACATTCGTCGAACTGCCCGTCCAAGAGTCGTTTTCGGCTGATTTCGTCGACGAGGCTTTCGATGCGAGACGGGGTGGGTTCCACGAGGACCCGACTCGCGCTTTCCACGGCATCTGCCAACATGAGGATGCCCGCTTCCTTCGTTTGCGGCTTGGGGCCTGGGTAACGGAAGGAGCTTTCGTCCACTTCGCTGCCGTGCGGGTCGGCCTTCTTGCTTTCTGTGGCTTGCCGAAAGAAGTACTCGACCAGCGTGGTGCCGTGATGCTGTTGGATGAAATCGATGATGGGTTCGGGAATTTTGGACTGGCGGGCGAGATCGGCGCCGTCCTTCACATGGGCGATGATCACGAGCGTGCTCATGGCGGGCACGAGAGAACGGTGACGGTTGTCGCCTTGGCCTTGGTTTTCGACGAAGTAGCCGGGCTTGAGCATTTTGCCGATATCGTGGAAGTACGCCCCCACGCGAACCAGCAGGCCCCGAGCGCCGATCGCTTCGGCCGCCGCTTCGGCCAGCGAGGCAACCGTGATCGAATGATTGTAGGTACCCGGCGCGCGGCGAATGAGTTCTTGCAGCAGCGGGTGAGCCGGGTCTCCTAGGGCGAGCAGGCTGAGATCGGTTTGAACGCCGAAGACCCGCTCGATCATGGGGAGCATCACCGACATGAGCGACCCGGCAAAGACGGCCCACAAGGCGAGCATGCAGGCCGTCCAGAGCGTGGCCCCCATGGGTTCGCCTTCGAGTGTGCCGACGCCGAGGGTTGTTAACCAAGCGACGGCGGCCGACGAGATGCCGACGGAGAGGAGCTTGCTGCGGCTACGGACGCGACCGAGCAGCAGGATCGCCCCGACGGTGGCGGCCTGAAGCACGATTGCCTCGGCGAGGTCGTGGCCTAGCGCGATCACGCAAATGAGCGTGACGCAAGCCGAAAGCAGCAAGGCCGTACCCTGTTCGTAGGCGATAGCCACGGTCATGCCGAACAGGATGAGGGGTACGGTTTCGGCCCGCCAATCGTTGCTGATGAGCATAGCGAAGGCGACGGTCACCACGACCAGCCCGAGCAAGGTTGCCAGTCGGGGCAGATCATCGAGCACGCGCGGATCGCGAAGGAATAGGTAGAAGCCGCACAACACAAACAGCCCGGAGTACATTCCCACGATGGCCAGCGAATGAGAGGCCTTTGCGGCCAAGCCGCGATTGCGTTGTTCGGTTTGATATTCGAGCTTGAGTTTATCGAGAGCCACGTCATCGATGGCGATCTGTGCGCCCTCCTCGTTGCGGGCGCGGGCCAGCACGGTGCCGACCGGAAAAACTTCTTCCAGGGGTTGCACCTCGGCAGCCTTCCGCTTTTGTTCGGCGAGGGTTGCCTCGACGTTGAGTTTGAGCGTTACGGGCAAGTTGGGTCGCAAGCGGGCAAAGACGCGGTCGGCCACCTCTTGGCTTGGCATTTTGGCGGCAAGCGATTTTTGCAATGTCGAGGCCGCTCCTTCCAAGAGGACTTCGCTCACCGGCACATTGCGCGGAAAGCCCGATTCCGTCCCCACGAGGTGAATCGAAATGGTTTCGTTGTTGGCATCGTGTTCTGGCGGAAGCTTATCGATGATCCCTTTTTCCGCGAGCGGTTGGATTGCCTCGCCGAGCGCAGCCTTGAACTTTTCCAGCGCCCCCTCGGCGGCCAGTGCGTCGTGGAACTTTCGATACTGTTGTTCGCGTTCGGCGGCCGTTGGCTCGGGGGTTCCTTCGGCCAAGGGCAAGCGGAACGTATCCCACAACGAATCCACTTCATCCAACGACTTGGCCGCTACGATTTCGGTGGCGTCATTGACCAACTTCGCGCGAACCTGTTCGAGCAGCGCGGGGTTATGATCGTACGTGGCGACGGCCAGTTGCCGGGCGGCGGCACGTGCCTTCTCGGTCGCGGCGGGGTCTTCCTTCCGAAACTTGGTTCGTGCGACCACGTCGCGTTGCAACACATCGCCCAAGTGGTAGGCGAAGGGGTAGGTCCATCCGCGCGTCATCGCCCACAAGGCAATGGCCGTTAGCGCGCACATGGCCAAGCGGATCAGCACGTGCCCGCGGCGCAAGTTGCCCCACAAGGTCCCGAGTATGCCGGGCGGCAACTCGACGGAGCTAACACGCTCGATTCGGCGTTTCTTCTTACTACCCGTGCTCATGATGCTGTGGGAAGCGGGGCGGAGGAGACCGAGGTTCGGTTCGGCCGAGCCGGCTTGCGACTTCCAAGGTGGGAACCGGGCCGGTGTTTTCTCCGGAAAATTAGCGCTTCTTTTTCGCTTCCTCCTCGTAGGCGAGCACAATGGCTTGAACGAGCCGGTGTCGCACGATATCGCCACGACTTAGTAGGACGCTGGTAAACCCGTCGATATTTTTTAGCCGATGCAGGGCGTCGACGAGGCCGCTCTTCGTGTGGGGGGGCAGGTCTATCTGGGAGGTATCCCCAGAAACCACCACCTTCGATTGGAGGCCCATCCGCGTTAAGAACATTTTCATTTGCGGCACGGTGGTGTTCTGCGCTTCATCCATGATGATGAATGCGTTATTCAGCGTGCGACCGCGCATGTACGCCAGCGGCACGACTTCGATCACGTCGTCGGCCATGTACCGCTTCACCTGCTCGTAATCCATCATCTCGCGGAGGGCATCGAGCAGCGGGCGAAGGTACGGGTTGATCTTGGCTTGCATGTCGCCCGGCAAGAACCCCAGGCTTTCACCCGCTTCAACGGCCGGCCGCACCAACACGATTTTGCCGATTTGTTTTTGCTTGAGTGATTCCACCGCGGTGGCAACCGCCAGATAGGTTTTTCCGGTGCCGGCGGGTCCGTTGCAAAACACCAAGTCGTGCGTGCGGATGGCTTCCACGTAAGCCGCCTGGCCCGGCGTTCGCGGCCGAATGACGCGCCCGGCCTGTTTAACATCGACCGGAAGCTGCCGCCCATTGGCCGGGCTTCCTGTAACTTGGTGAATAATGTGCGACACCTGGTCGGGCGAGACCTGCCCGTCGCGGGCCACGGCCGTTTTGATCTTTTCGATGATCTCGGTGGCTTGAAGCACGGCTTGCTCGTTGCCGCTGACGTGGATCTTTCCTTCGCGCGCAGAGATTTTGGCCGGCACCGAATCGCGTATTCGCCGCAGGTGTTGGTCACTCGTCCCCAGGAGAGATACCAACTCGTCGGTGCTGCCAACCGGAATGGTCGCTTCGATCATTAAAGAACGGCAGCAACCGAAGGGCTGCCGCGTATATTTCCAGGAAAGGGCTTGAAATCAACTATCCAACTATAGCCAATCCACGGGGGATCGCACTAGCAAACACGATATTTCCGCCGCAACCCGTTGTGTGCAAGGCGATTGCGACGAGTGCTCTCATTATAGAGCGGCTTTGCAAGCTGGCTAGCCGAGAGCCTGAGAACGCGAATCTTCCGCAAATACCCCACAATCGCCATTTCTCCCATGTTTGCCGAAGTTCCAGTCCCGTTCGTTCGCCATCTGCCTTACTGCTGGTCCAGCTTGCGATTGTCGACAGCCGAGCCATGCAAGCAGTGCGATTTCATCTGTGCAGAAAGATTGGCTTCGGTTAGTTTTCGCGGTCCGCATCCCGGTCGTGAGGCGTGACTTGCCCAAGTTGGTGGTGCAAGTTTCCGCGCGACGGGCAACGAACGACCTGCGTACCCGCTGCGCTTCGAGCCGATTGCACATGATACTGCAACGTGACCACCGACCTGTTCTTGAAAGATACGCGGCTGCGATCATCGCCGGGTTCCTGATGTTTGCTGCGCGGGCAGCGGGTGAAGAACCTGTGCTGATGGGAGGGATGCCGCCGCTGGCCGCCGCGCAGTGGGGGCCGGACACTGTTGGCACGCCGCCGGTTGCCCAGCCGGTATCGCCCGATCAAGCGTGGGTGGCACCGCCGTACGATCCAATGCAATCGTGCCCACCCGCTGCCGTGTATGCCGATCCGGGCTGGGGCGAAGCTCCGGTAGTGGTTCATTCGCCGGGTGAGGCGTGGTTCTGGCAAGCGATGCCGGATGGCCTGATCTACCATTCGTATTGGGCTGGCGTGCGCGAGCCGCGGCTCGGGATCGTCATGCAACACATTTCCAGCGGCCATTCGTTCTTCGACGGCACCGCTGGCGGGCGCGCCGGCTTGCTGCGTTACGGCAACGGGAGCGCGATCTTTCCCCAAGGCTGGCAACTCGATGTGGAAGCGGCCGCCTTGGTTCGGCTCACACTCGACGAAATCCGAGACTTTGAAACGGCCGACTATCGGGTTGGCGTTCCACTTACCTACGGCGTGGATCAGTGGCAATTCAAGCTTGCCGTGTACCACCTCAGTTCGCATCTTGGCGATGAGTACGCCATTGCGAACCCAGGAAGCCTAGCCGACCGCATCAACTACGTGCGTGATGAAGTTGTGTTCGGTGCGTCGTACTACCCTGTGCCCGTCTGCCGGCTTTATTCCGAAATAGGTTACGCATTCAATACCGATGGCGGCGCGGAACCGCTTGAACTACAGTTTGGCACCGAGCTTGCCCGGCCCGGGCCAACCGGACCGGCTGGCACCCCCTTCTTTGCAATCAACGGCCACCTTCGCGAAGAAGTCGATTTCGGCGGCGATCTCAGCACCCAAGTCGGCTGGCTTTGGCGCGGCAACTCGGGCCAAGTCGTCCGGACGGGATTCCACTACTACAACGGAAAATCCAGCCAGTACCAAACCTTCAACCAATTCGAACAGCAATTTGGTTTTGGAATGTGGTTCGATTTCTAATCGAACGCCCGCGAGTACAGGAATGGGTGAATTCAAATATCCATTGCAACGAACCAGTTGAGGGTGTTCGGGAACTGGAACCGCTTTCAGCCCCGGCTTTGCGGGGGATTCAGCCATCCACGCATTGTGCCATCGAGGCGAACCCCCGGCAAAGCAGGGGGCTGTATATCCCAGGGCCGATCCGTTATTTGATCGGATAGGGTTACTTCGTGGGCCGAGTTGGTCGTTGGGCGTTTTGGATATCGTTTGGCGTGATCTCGAAGTACTGGATGCCTTCGACCTTCACTTCGTTCAAGGATCGAACGTAGCGAATCTTGCGGGCCTCGGTGGGCGGGGAATCGACGCCGACTTGGTTGCGACGCCATAGCTTGGCGGGCGAGCGAGAATCGCCTTCGAGCACGAAGGCGTCTTTCGCCTGATCGTAACTTGCGCGAAGAGCCTGAACGGTGAACTCTCCCTGGTTGGGCACTTGGCCGGCAATCCGCACATCGCCCAGAGCCTGCAACTGCATGGGGCCGAGCGGACGACCGCCGAGCAGGCCGGCGGGGTTCGCGGCAGGTCCGGTTGGCGAATTGGCCAGGCCACGCGTGGCGAGCGGGTCTTCGTTGAGCCGCAGGGCGTCGCAGGCAAGTGTTAGGGCATCGGGTGGCAAGGTTTCGGGCCGCGTGGGGTCGAGTTCCTGATCCCACGAATCGACCGGCCCGTAGGTCGTCCGCACGCGCTGGTGGAAGGTGAGATCGCGGAGGTAGATGTTACCGTTCAGTCCTTGGTGGAAATCGACCCGCAGGAAATGAAGCTTGTTGCCCGCTGCGTTGGCGGATGTAGCCGCGGCTTGGGGCATGTTTGGTTGGGCAGCTTCCGGGACCATGGTCTTGCCAAACCGCGTAGCGCGAACGATACCCGGGCCTTTGCCGGCGATCTGCCCTGTTTGCTGGTTAAGAGCCAGTTGTTCGAGTTGCATGAAGGAGTGTGAAGTGATTCCACCCTCGTCGCGTGAGACGTTTTCGAGCATCACGTTGCCCGAGCACTCGATTTCGTTGAGGTTGAAGTTGCCTTGGTTCATCGGTTCGCCGAGCCGCACCTTGGAAGCGAGTCGGGCGGCCAGTTGATCGCAATGCAGGTTGCCGTTCATACCGGTGTTGCTGGCCCCGGTGGCGACGACATCGCGTCGAAACACGATGGCTTCGCCGTTGAATTGGAAGCCGTCTTGCCAACCGATTTCGATTGGGAACGGTGCCTCGGTGGGTTGGCCTGCCGCGGGGGTGGGCGTGGTATTGGAAACCAGGATGGTTGCCTTGCCCGGTCCGGTGCTGAAGACGCGATTTTCATTCGCCACGGCCTCGACCGAGCCGACGAGCATCGTGATGCCGCGGCCCGAAAGTTGGGCGAGCGCCGAGCCGGCTGGTTGCCCGGCAGCCGCGCCGTGTAACGTGATGTGGGCCGCCGGCGTATCGAGCGAATCGACAAGCAGTTGCCCGCCGCGGATTTCGAGCGGCTGTTCATGGGTTGGCACCAGCGGCACTTCGCGTAACAGAACGCCGCCATCACACACGAGTGTAGAGGGCGCAAGGGCCTGCCCTGTCAGGAACAGTTCGAGGCGCATCTCTTTGGTTTCGATGTAATAGCGTTGCTGCGGTGTGCCCGGAACGCCGGTTGGCGAGGAACTTGAGCCGCCGGGTACCGAAGCGGCCGCCTGGTTGCCTCCCAATTCGTCACCTGCCGCGTTGGTGGGCGAAGCAGGATTGGTTGTTGTGCCGTTCCGTTGGGGGCGCAGTTGGAAGGTAGCGGTAAGCGAATTGGCTCGACTTGTGAACTGAGGAGAAGCGATCTCGACGTTCCCCACTGCCAAGACTCGGTCGGGCGCGAGGCGGATCATTTGTTGGCCATCCCCCTTCTTGCCCCCGATCGCGAGGCCTTCCTCCCCGTTTCCTTCCAACTCGCGCAAGTACAAGCGGATCTGGTCGGCCATCATGGCCCCCGTTTCTCCAAAGGCAATTTTGGGTCGCCCTTCGAGCACAAGAACGGGTTGCCCTTGGTCGCGGCCCAGTTGAACGGCGGTTTGCCATTCGGCCTGCAGTGCTTCGTGAGGTTTTTTCGGATCCGTCACGAAGTGGAGCGAGCCAGGCCCGGCGGCGCGGAAGCTTCCCACGGCCGAACCTTCGTTGGGGGCCGGGTGTTCGTAATCGATCATCGGGGCCTGAAGGACATTCGCGCCGTAAACGAGTCGTGCATCGGCACCGCTGATTCGCAACCGCTGGTCGCGGAGTGCGATTTGGATGCGGTCGCCGCGGGCTTGGGCATTACGGGCGGGCGAAGTCATGACGACGGGGTGGCCTTCCGCCACGATTGCCACGGGTTCAAGCTGACCCAGGTCGCGATGTTGTCGATTCCCGCCTTCGAGGAGCTTCGTGGTTGATGCATGGGTGCCTGCTTGTTTCGGGGCGAAGTGGATGTCGAGCCGCGCGCAGGTTAACTGGTCGCTTGGCCCCTCGGGAACGATTTGCCGCAGCTCCACGTCGTGATCGAGGCTGGCCACGTACCGGACGCAATCGAACGTGAAGGGGCCTGTGCAGGAGACTTCGAGCGGGGGCTTGGGCGTGGCCGGCGGCACCGTGTTCGCATGGGCTACCGCGCGGGCATCGGTCACTTGCACCGCAGGCCCACCGTTTTCCCCTCCCTGGTAAGGAGGGGTTAGGTCGCTTTGAACTCGCCGTGGCGAGGGAGGGGCCTTCGCCACATCCCGCGACCGATTCCCTTTCGGCAGCATATCGCCGACGGCCATTTGCAGCCGCAGCTTCACGTCGCGGCGTATCTCCAGCGAATCGATGCCTGCAATTTTCAGGCCGCGGCTATCGGGCTTTTTGTGCTCATCGGCGATGAATCGAATTTCAAGCTCGGTGCCGCCGCCGTAATTTTCCCCCATGCGAAATCGGACAGGTGCCTCGGAGTACATGAGTTTCGTGTTCATCCGCAGGTCGGCAGTTTCGATGAGCAAGTCGTCGTCGGGGCCTTCCTCGCGCATGTCACTTCGGATGCGGATCAGGCCGGGGAACTCGCCGCGAATGATCTGGCCGATCTTGCCCACCTCGGGGCGAAACTCGTCGAACTCCAACTGGGCCCCGCGCTGCGCTTCGAGCACGATCGCGTCACGCGGCGGAGTCACGCCTTCACGAGGCGGCGTGGGAAACATCAAGAAGGCGATGCGGTCGATGTCCACGAGCGCGGTCGGGTTGCCGTCGACATTCTGCGTGGCGCCCGGCCGACGCCGAAACTCATCGAACACGAGCATCACCTGCTCGGTTCCGTTCGCGATCACTTTCGGTTGGCGCGATTGCGACCAGTGATCGTTCGGAAAGTAATTGCGGAGCAAGAGCTGATACTTGGTGACCGACCAGGCAGCCCCCTCTCGATCGGATTCGGTGAGCGCGCGCTGCTCGCGGAGCGCCAACGGCGGTTCCATCCGCGGCACAATAAACGCCGCGTACGCCTGGTATACGGCGACGAGTACGCCCAACACCATCACGCTGCGAAGGATACGACGGAACATGGAATGACGTTCAGATGAAGTGTTAACGTAGCGTCGGTGGCTACACCGAATTTACTGCCGTTTGCGTGAGAGGTGCTGAATTGGAATGGGTAATCCTTGCAACTAAATTCGGCGTGGCCGCCGACGCTAAGGAATTAACAACTTGAATTGCCGCCGTAGCGGGTGAGGACTTCGTTCCAACGGCCGGTGTTTTTGAGGATCACTTCAATGACTTCGCGGACGGCGCCATGGCCGCCGGGGACGCTCGTGATGTACTTGGCCGCGTGCCGCAGGTCCTCCACGCCATCTGCCACTGCAACCCCCATGCCGACTGCCTGAATCGTGGCCAGATCGAGCAGATCGTCGCCGATGTAGCACACCTGTTCGCGGCCCAAGCGGAGTTCGCCGGCAATTTCATCGATGGCGGGGAGCTTGTCGTCGATTCCAAGTTTTACAAGGTCGAGCCACAAATCTTGGGCCCGGCGGCGAACGGCTTCGAGTTTGCGGCCCGTCACGATGCCGAACCGTTTGCCCGCCTCGCGCCACAGTCGTACGCCCATGCCATCGCGGATGTGGAACTTGAGGAACTGTTCGCCGCTATCGAGCAGGTGGATGCCGCCATCGGTCATCACGCCGTCGACATCACTGAGAATGAGTTCGATCTTAGAACAGATGGTGGAGAGATTCATGTCTCACGCAAAGGCGCGAAGCCGCTAAGTATAGAATTGATTGAACTTGATTGAACCAAAAAGTACACAAAGAAAGACAAAGAACGAATGGGGTGCCCTCTACGTAGTTGGAATGACAAAGGATTCCGGAACTCCGAGATTTCAACCTGAGTTGGTGTGAAACGACTGCTGACTTCTTACTGTGTATTCTTCGTGTCCTTCGAGCTCTTTGTGGTAGAATTGTTTTGTCTTAGCGCCTTTGCGTGCGACTCTTTTTTTTCATGCCACTTTCTTGGGTGCGGCTGCGCGTTCTGTTGAAGGATCCGCTTCGGCGTCGGCCTTCAGGCCGAGCACGTCGGTCACATCGACTAGGCCGAGGGGTCGGCCTTTCTTGTCGACGACCGGCAGTTCGCTGAACTTGCGGAGGGCCAGCAGCGCGACCGCATCACCCACTCGGGTTCCGCTCAACACGGTCGTTGGTTTTTCCATCATCACGGTGCAAATGGGGCGGTCGAGAGCCGTTTCATCCCGTTTTTCAAACAAGCGAGCCAAGTCGCTATCGGTAAACAGGCCGGTGAGGCGGCCCGATTTATCGATGAGCATGATGGCCCCGGTGCGTCGGCCGGGCTTCGTGCATTTCACGATCACCTCGCGGACGGAAAGTGCCTCGCTCGCACAGCGGCATTCGCCGAGTGGCCGCATGATTTCATCGACCTTGCTGAGCTTGCGGCCCAGCGCGCCGCCTGGGTGGAAGCGGGCGAAATCGTCGGCCTGGAAGTTACGCATCTTACTCATCACCAGCGCGAGGGCATCGCCGACGGCCAGCATGGCGGTGGTGCTCGTGCTCGGGGCCAGGCCCAGCGAACACACCTCTTCCAAGTCGCCCAGTTCAATGACCACGTTCGCCGCGCGGCCCACGCTGCTCGTCCGAGCGGCCGTGATCGCAATGAGCGGTACGCCAAACTCCCGTAGCGAGGGCAACAACTGCACCACCTCGGCCGTCTCGCCACTTTGGGTGAGCATCACGACCACATCGTGCGCGTGGACGCGGCCGAGATCGCCGTGAAAGGCCTCGGCCGGGTGAAGGAAATGGGCGGGTGAACCCGTGGAAGAAAGCGTGGCCGCGATCTTCTGGCCGATGAGACCGGCCTTGCCCATGCCGGTGATGATCGCGCTGCCCTTGCACGTGTAGAGCAGCTTGATGGCTTCGCAGAACGAGGAATTGAGCCGATACGAGACCTTCCACACCCCGGCCGCCTCCCGGCGAACAATTTCACGGGCTGCCCGCAACTGTTCTTCCGCAGAGAGGGTGCCTAACTTCTTGTGCGCAGTGCGCTTTTTGGGAGCTTCCTTGCTCATCAAAGCACGTCATCCTGACGATTGAGAAATGCCTGTTTTCGCCGACCGATTTCCCACCGTGGGCGGTTCGCGAGCCGTGGCTTCCGAAGGGGCCGTATCTTAGTGAAAAACGGGAATTCTCACAACGCGATTCAGGCGGAATGCTAGCAACGCAGCCCCAAACGCTTGTGCGGCGGAAGAAGCCCACGGAAGAAGCCCACGGATGGCAGTCGGAATCATCGAGCCACTTGCAGGGAGGATCAATCGGCCTAGAATAGATGAACCTTGAAAGGCCGGTGCCATGCGATGACCCCGGCCTTTGGGGAGAGGTGGCTGAGTGGTCGAAAGCGCCGGTTTGCTAAATCGGTGAAGGGTTTAAATCCTTCCGCAGGTTCGAATCCTGTCCTCTCCG